>CAZOTP010000082.1:0-12341 GCA_964582655.1 uncultured Pirellulales bacterium
AGAGAAGTAAGATTATCGGGAGGTTTTCTTTCCCGGCGCAGGCAGAGTTCTCCGGGTTTTGTGCGGGACTGGAAGAGGCGGATTTCGTCGGGGGCATAGGGGGAGCCGCCGGGGCGGAGGAGGTCGTGGAACCAGGGGGAAGGTTCGGGTGCGCCGGCGGGGGTGCCCCAGGGGAAGATGGTTTGCGTTTTTCCGCTGACCAGTCCCCAGTTGATGCAGCCTACGCGTTCGCGGCGGAAGATGGGCAGGTGGGTGGCGACGGTGCTTACGGGACGGCGCAGCCACTCGGTGCAGATGACGGGCCTGCCGAGTGATTTTAGCTGCTGAATCTGCTTTCGGAGGCTGTCGGCGTCGTTGTAGTTGTGGAAAGTGATGATATCGGAGGAGGCGAGCTGATAGTCGTTGAGGGCTTTGAAATTTTCGCCTGTGTTCCAGACGCCGGCGGTGAGGGGCTGGGAGGGATTTATGGTTCTGGCCCAGGTGAAGGTTTTTTGGAGCAGGGGGAGGGAATGGTCCATGGGATTTCGGTTTCCGGGTTCGTTGTAGAGGTCCCAGAGGAGGATGCGGGGGTCGTTTTTAAAACGGCGGAGGATGTCTTTGACGTAGGATTCGAGATAATCCCATTGGGCGGGGTCCGTGATTATATCATTTCCGGGGCTTTTGACCCAGCCGGAATTATGGACGCCGGGTACGGGGTCGGGCTGTTTGCCGATTTTGGGATTTTCGTTCCAGCAGTCATCGAAGAAGACAAAGAGTGGGCGGATGTGATGTTTCTGCGCGATGGAGAGGAATTGATCCATGCGGTTCTTGAAGCCTTCGGGATCGGCTTTCCAGGCGAGGTCGTGGAGATAGACGCGGACGGTGTTCATGCCGATGGAAGCGGCCCAACCGAGTTCGCGGTCGATGGTTGCCGGATCGAAGGTGTCGGATTGCCACATTTCGAGCTGGTTGACGGCGGTGCTGGGAATGAAATTACAGCCGACGAGAAAGGGCTGTTTTTTGTACCATGCGTTGGCTTTTTCGGCGGACCAGGGGGCGGCTCGGGGCGAGGGAGAAGAGCAGCCGGTCAGAGAAACAGCCAATCCGATTGTGAACAGGATCAATCGTTTCATACCCATTCCTTTCCGTGAATATTTTTCAGGGGCGGAGAAGTTTGGATTCCTGCCATTCAAACTGATGGAGAAATCCGTTTGGATCGTGGTAGATTTTGACATCTTCGGGCCGCGGTGCGATGGAGGATTTCTGGCGAAGGAAGGCGGCGGCGTAGCGGGCGGTGGAGAAAGCGGGATTGTTGGCTAACAGGAGCGTGCATGCGCCGGAGACGGCGGCGCCGAGAGCGGCACCGGCTTTTTCGATGGGGACGACGCGGCGGTTCCAGATGGCGGCGACACGGCGCATGATTTCGGGGCTGTCGGTTGCGCCGCCCGCGACATAGAGGGTGCTGCCGGGGGCCATGAAGGATCTGGAGTGCAGATAGACCGAGGCGAGGGTGGATTCGATGATGCCGGCGTAATCGGCGGCGAGTTCGGGACGATCGTAATTGATCCGGACCGGCTCAAAGGCGCGGGAGACGGGGAAGGATTCGGTTTCGGCCTGCCAGAGGAAGAATCTGCCCTGATTGCCGGGGGGGGTGGCGCGGAGGGCAGCTTCGGCGGGTGCGAAATTGTGTTTTGGCACATCATGCATGGTGCGGATGGCGTCCCATCGCAGGGCGCCGTTGGTTCGGCAGCCAAACATGAAGGGGCGGTCGAGGGCGTCGTACATGGCGTTGGCATAGCCCGCCAGGTCGAAGGTATTGCCATCGGTTTCGACCATGTTGACAAAGCTGGTGCCGAGGCTCAGGAGCGAGCCTTCGACGAGGACCTTGGTCTGTGGATTGTCGCCGGAGCCGATGGCGATGGCGCAGTTGGAGTTGAATCCATAGCGAGATACGAAATAATCGGCGATGGTGCCGACGCAGGTTAGTGCGGATTGCAGGGGGGGCAATCGTTTGGAAAGGCCCGGCTTACCTTCTGGGAGGTCGTCGGCGACGGCGCTAAGGAGGGAATCGGACCATTGTTTTTTTCGGTAGTCCATCAGGGAGGCGCCGCAGGCGTTGCCATAGTCGAGGGGGATATCGGCGTTTGCGCAGAGGACGGCGGGGATGAGGGAACTGATCTGGTGGATGATGTGAGTGTTTTGGTAGGCTTCGGGGTGATCCTGCGCGGTTTTACGGATGCCGAAGGCGCTGAAGCGGAGGGGGGCGTTGGAACCTGTCAGTTCTATGATGGCCTGCTTGCCTCCCACGGCGTTTCGGACATGGTCTGCTTGTTTTTGCGTGCAGGAGGTTCGCCAGATTCTTGCCCAGGGCAGGGCGAGCGCCGGGGCGAGAAGGTCGGGGAGGGACTGTTTCGGGCTGATATTTTTTTTATTTAGCGCGGCGAAGAGGGAGGGGGAATCGTGATGGAGGAGGACATGGCCATGCTGCTGGCCGGAGGTGTTGATGACGCGGATATCGGAGAGCTGCAGTTTATAATCCGGCAGTTCTCTTGCCATATCGGAGAACATGGCATCGAGGGAGGCGAGGTACATGGCAGCGGGCTGGTTGGCCTGACCGGGTTCGGCGGGCGGGAGGATGTATTCGGTGTTGATGCCGAAGCGGTTGAGGCGGTTATCGGAGGCATAGTTCAGCGATTTTTGCCAAACGGTGTGCTGATGGTCGATATCCACCAGCACACCGGTGAGGCTCTGCGTACTGGAATCGAGTCCCAATGCCAGTTTGGGCATAGGTCGGCTCCTGTGGGAAAATTACTTTTGATGTTTGGCGCGGTATTCGAGGGAGTCCTTGATGTCCACGCTGCCGCAGATATAGACTTTGAAGCCCAGTTCGTGCGCCATGGCGGCTTTGGCGACGAGCGCCTGGTTGGCCATGTCGGCATTGTCGGCGTAGAGGATGGTTTCATGGTTGGATTTGTGTTTGGCCATGAACTGGTCGCGGGTACAGCCGTAGCGGATGAGGTGCTTGATGGGCCACTGGGGGGTGGTTTTTTTCAGACGGTCCTGGGTTTCGGCTTCGGGGAGTCCGCAAACGCCTCCGCGGCCAAGGTCGAGGCAGAGGGCGCCTTTTTCATCGATGTAGGCGCGGCTCCAGACGACTTCGCCTTCCTTGCCGACGCCCTTCATGGTTCCGCCGCCTTTGGGGAAGTACATGGCGGGCTGCCGTTCGCTGCTGGCGCCGCGGTAGCCTTTGACGAAGTGGCTGGCGGGGCTGGAGCCGGAGAGCAGCTCGACCCAGACTTCCTCGTTCTCGACATGGAGGGGGCCGGCGGTGGTGTGGATTTTTCCGGTGTAGGGGCGGGACCAGCGGACGTCTTCCTGATTGGCGGAAGGATCCATGCCGAGCGCCTTCCAGACGCGGCTGGAGAGGACGAGGTCCACGGCGCATCCTTCATCGACTTCGTTGAAGCAGGGGATGGCTTCGCCGGGGCGGATGACTTTGCCGTAATCGGGGCAGTTTTGTTCATCGCAGGTTACCTTCGGGCGGTCGGGATTGTTGAGCAGACCTTCGACGAGGTCGGAGGCGGCGCAGCAGTCTTTGAGTCCCTGCTGATACTGGATGCCGATGCAGTCGAGGCCGTATTTATGGGCGATGCGGACGGCGGCGATGTACATTTTGCCCTGTTCGATGAGCTGGTTTCTGGTGATGTCTTTCTTTTCGTTTTTTCCGATCTGGAACTTCATGCCTTTTTTCATGAGCCACTGAATGACGCCCCAGCCTTCTTTATTGGAAACGGTGCCCATGCGGGCGAGCAGCTCGGACTGGCTGATGTTTTCCTTGCCCATACCTTTTTTGTAGAGCAGCTCATTGCCGAAGACGCCGTTTTCCATGCCCATGCACATTTCATCGAGCGGTCCGATGATGGCGCGATTGCGGCGGAGATGGTCGGCGAGGAGTTTGCCGAGTTTCTGCGCATCGCGGTATTTGCCGAGGTTGACTCTGGCGTAGGGTTTGGCGTGGCGGGTATCGTAGGTGATTTTGCCGGTGGTGAGGAATTCTTTCAGACCGTTGAGGAAGAAGGGGTCTTTGAACTCCTCGCTCCAGAGGGAGGAGTATTCCCGCCCGTGTTTGGTGAGGGAGGCGTTGAGGTTGGCCATGCCGACCAGGCCGGGCCATGTGCCGGACCAGTTGGCGACGGTGAGGATTTTTCCCTGATGATTGACGAGCGAGCCGAGGACGTGGTGGCTGTACTGCCAGACGGATTCGGCGACGACGACGGTGGCGTTGGGGGGGATGCGCTGGAAGACTTCGTTGCCCATTTTCTGGCTGTTGATGAATCCGTGTTTTAGTACGGGGTTGTATTTGTGGGCGCGAATGACTTTGTATTTTTTGCCGTTTGGGGCTTTGAATTTTTTGATGATGGAGATGAGTTTTTTCTCCATTTTGGCCTGTTCAGCCCAGCAGACGGCGTTGGCGGAATCTCGCAGGTCGCCGCTGGCGATGAGGTAGATTTCATTGGGTGCGGCTTTGGCGGGGGGAGCGAGTTTGATTTTTTTCACGATTTTTTTCAGGTTTGCGATTTTCGCCATGATTTTGCCTCCGTCGGGATCCTGCTGCCCGACACAGATAAGTTGGATTTACGTTTTCAGAAAGCATCCTTCCAAACGGTGATTCCATTGACGACTTTGCAGACGTGAACGGCGAATTTGTTCTGGTATTCGGGGCGGCTTCGGGGGTAGCCGGTCTGGACGGCGGAGCGGACGGCCTCGACGGCGTCGGCTTTGACGAGGGCGCCGGCAGCGCCTTTGTCTCCGCCGCCCAGCATGCGTTCGCCCAGCACGCCGGGGACGGTGCGGACGAGGTCGCACATGGTTTCCAGTTCCGGTCCGGAGATGCGGTAGTCATCGCGGAGGCCGACGCCATCTTCGCGGAACATCCGGCCGACGGTGACGATATCGCCGCTTTTCCAGGCGTCCATCATGCGGTAGAAGCGGTTCTGGGCCTGGTAGATGTAGCGGAGCCTGGCGAATAAATCGGGATGCGAGGTAGCGAACTGCTGTTCGATTTTCTGGTAGAGCAATTCCTCGCGGACGTCGGCCAGGCAGGAAACGGGGAATTTGGCGTCGGCGAGGATTTTGGCGAATCGTTCGCATTCATCGCGGCGGATTTTGTAGGTGGATTTATCGAGGCCCGGCCGGTCGGTGCCGGTGTCCATGACGACGATATGGAGGTCTTCGCCGCCGGGACCGAGGGGGACGTAGGAAATGGTTCGTTTTTTGGGATCGTAATGGGTGCCCATGCCTTCTTTGGCGAAGAGGATCATAATCTGGTCAAGCTGGCCGCAGGGGGAGCCGATGTATTCGTTTTCCACGGCTTGTGCCAGATCGACAATCTGGAAGGAATCTTTGGCGGACAGGCCGTTGACTTCGAGCAGGGTGAGGATGAGATTGAGGGTGAGGGAGGCCGAGCGTGACATTCCGCCTCCGGGGATGTCGCCGTAGAGAATCGCATCGAATCCCTTGCGGAGGGGGAAGCCGTTTTTCCGGAGGATGTAGTCTGTGCCGAGCGGGAAGCGGGCCCAGCGGTGAGAGATTTCGGTGGATTGGGGGGGCGGGACCTGACCGAGGGTGAATTCCACGACGCCTTCTTCGGGGACGTTCTGGCTGAAGAGGCGGACCTTGTTGTCGGGGCGAGGTTTGTAAGCAAGCCAGATAAAGCGGTCGGTTCCGACGCCGAATAATTCGGTGCCGTTGTAGTCGCCGTGTTCGACTCCCAGGCAGAAGCGGGAGGAGCTTCGACGGAGTGTCGCTTTTTCCAGGGAGATGCCGGTTTGCCGGGAAGCCTGCCGTAATTTCTCGATGGCGGATTTATCCTGCGGGGTCATCATGAATTTTCTTCCTGCTTGAAGGCGGAGGTACCCGCGGCGAATCCGAAGACGTTGAGGTCTTCATCGGCGGCGGCGCGGCCGAGATGTCGGGTGACATAGGCGGCGTCGATGACATATTTTTTCTCCGAAGCGTCGGGGGCGTCGAAGGTGATTTGTTCGAGGACTTTTTCCATGACGGCGTAGAGGCGGCGGGCACCGATATTCTGCTGGGAGCGGTTGATTTCGAAGGCTTTTTCGGCCATGGCGGCGATGCCGTCGTCGGTGAAGACCAGCTCGACGCCTTCGGTTTTGAGCAGGGCAATTTGCTGGACGGTGAGGGCGTTTTTGGGTTCGACGAGGATGCGGCGGAAATGGTTCTGATTGAGGTCGCCGAGTTTGACGCGGATGGGGAAGCGGCCCTGGAGTTCGGGCATGAGGTCGCTGGGTTTGTTGCGGCTGAACGCGCCGGAAGCGATGAAGAGAATATGATCGGTTTTTACCGCGCCGTGCCGGGTGTTGACGGTGGAGCCTTCGACGATGGGCAGCAGGTCCCGCTGGACGCCTTCACGGGAAACGTCGGGGCCATAGCCGTCGGAACCGCAGATTTTGTCGATCTCATCGAGGAAGATAATACCGAGCTGTTCGGTGCGCTGGATGGCTTCGCGGATGACCTTGTCCTGATCGATTCGCTGATCCAACTCCTGCTGATGGAGGATTCGCCGGGCTTCGGCGACGCTGACTTTTTTGGTGGTGGAACGGGAAGGCATCATCTTTTCGAACATGTTCTGGAGTTCGGGGTCCATCTGTTCGAATCCGATGTTGCTGAGGACGTTGACGGCCATGGTTTTTTCTTCGACGGTGATTTCGACGGTGCGATCTTCGAGGATTCCGTCGCGGAGCTGCTGGCGGAGTTTTTCGCGGGTGCGTTCGTAGCGTTTGCGGGCTTCTTCGGCGGTATCGGCGAGGGTTGCACCGGGTGCGGCGTCGGTGGCGGAAACCGGAGGGGTGCTCGGCCGGGGGAGGAGGCAGTCGAGGAGGCGGTCTTCGGCGGCGTCGGCAGCTTTTTCGGAGCAGAGCTGGGACTGTTCCTGCCGGACCATGCCGATGGCGCAGTCCAGCAGATCGCGAACCATGCTTTCGACGTCGCGGCCGACATAGCCGACCTCGGTGTATTTGGTGGCTTCGACTTTTACGAAGGGGGCGCCGACGAGGGAAGCCAGCCGCCGGGCGATTTCGGTTTTTCCGACGCCAGTGGGGCCGGCCATGATGATGTTTTTGGGCGCGACCTCATCGCGAATTTCTTCGGGGAGCTGCTGTCGCCGCCAGCGGTTTCGGATGGCGATGGCGACGGCACGTTTGGCTTCCTCCTGCCCGATGATATGCTGATCGAGCGCGGCGACAATCTGCCGCGGGGTCAGATTCATTTTGTATTCCTGCATAGCGGTTCCATTTCATATCGTTTGTCCCCGATCCTCGCTCCATCAGGATAAAACCGTAATTTGCGTTTGTCAACAGGATACTGCAAAGGGGGAAAGGAAGAACGGAATCATGTTTTTCGCTTACGGAGGCGCAATTGACCGCAGGCGGCGTCGATCGGGCCTCCTGCGCTTCGGCGGAGATGGACGTTTACGCCGCCTTCCTCGAGCCAGTTGATAAACTGTTCGACGCGGGCACGTTCGGCGGGCTGGAATTCGGCATGTTCCACCGGATTGTAGTTGATCACGTTCACGTTGCAGCGGTGGACGCGGCACCATCGGATGAGGTGTTCGGCATCCTCGCGGCGGTCGTTGACATCGTGCAGGAGAATGTATTCCAGGGTGACTTCGCGATGGGTTTCATGGAAATAATAGCCGATGGCATCGAAGAGGTCGGCGAGCTTGTATTGTTTGGCCCAAGGAATCAGGCGGCTTCGCAGGGCGTCCTCGCCGGCGTGGAGGCTGACGGCGAGGGTAATCTGGATCGGTTCGTTCGCCAGCCGGCGGATTTTATCGGGGATTCCGACGGTGCTGATGGTGATATGGCGGGCGGCGATCCCCATACCCCATTCGGCGTTCAGGATGGTTGCGGCTTTGAGGGTGTTTTCGTAGTTCATCAGGGGTTCCCCCATGCCCATGACGACCACATGACTGATTCGCTCGCCGGGACTCAATTCGCCGGCGGCCCAGAGCACCTGCTCGACCATTTGCCCGGCTTCCAGGGACCGTTCCAGGCCTTCTTTTCCGGAGGCGCAAAACAGGCACTTTGCGGCGCATCCGACCTGCGAGGAAATGCAGACGGTGCGGCGCGGCCCGCTGGAGATGAGGACGGTTTCGGTCATGGCGCCGTCGGGCCAGGCCAGCAGGAGCTTGAGGGTGCCGTCGGGGGCGGCGCGGCGGCTGAGGCATTTTGCCTGACGGATGGAAAACTCGCTTTGAAGGGTTTCACGAAGGTCCTTCGAGAGGTTGCTCATCCGGGAGAAATCCTGCGCGGTTTCCCGATAGACCCAGCGGAGGACCTGATCGGCCCGGTAGGAGGGGATATCGCGTTTGGCGAACCACGCCCGCAATTCTTCGGCGGTGAATCCTGTCAGATGTTCCATAGTCGGGGATTGTACCCCCGCCGGGGAGGATTGTACAGGATCTGCCGGCGAATTACATGGAGAGGAGTTTGCCGTACACCTTGAGTTTTTCGGGGAGCTGGGTTTTCGCGGAGAGGTAGGCGGATTCGATCACGGCGACGTTGGCCAGGTGTTCCCGGGCGGTGCTGACGGGGATCACCTGATCGTCGCGGATGCAGTCGGAGAAATGCCGGATCTGCTGGGCAATCTGCCAGGCGTCATCGATGGCGTAGTGATCTTCGTGGATGACGGCGCCGGACATGTCGTAGGCGATGAATAGATTGGGGGAGCAGAGCAGGGTGCCTTCGGTGCCGTACCAGAGGATCTGTTCCGTTTTCGCGCCGCTCATCCAGCCGCATTCGACGGAGGCGATGACGTCGCCGGGGTATTTCATGGAAAGGACGGCGGTATCCTCGGTGCGGTAGGGAGGCACAACCCGTTTGCAGCAGCGATTTCCGGTGAGGCAATAGACTTGTTCGGGGGAGCCGAGGGACCAGAGGATCAGGTCGGCGAGACGGTAGCCTTCTTCCATCAGAACGCCGCCGCCTGCGCTGAGGGGGTCGCCTCGCCAGTCGAGAGAACCCTGGCGGGGATAAAAGGATTCCGCGCGGACGAGATAAATTTCCCCGATTAATTTTTTTTCCAGCCAGTGCCGGCACTGCAGATAGCCGGGCGCGAACCGTTTGCGCGAGCCGATATGAAACTGCCGCCGGGTTTCTTCCACCTGCTGAATCCACTGGGTGGCTTCGGGAAGCGATCGGGCCAGGGGGGCATCCTTGAAGATATGAACGGGGAGTCGGCAGGCGAGGGTGATACATTCGCCGCATAGGTACGTCGGCAGCGCCAGGACGAGGACGTCGAATTTTTCCTGGACGATCAGTTGTCGGAAGTCGTCATAGGGCTGACCGCCATATTGCTTGCAGGCCTGCTCGGCGCGCTGGCGGATTCGGTCCGCCACGGCGACGATTTGAAAATTTTCGTTGCGGTCCAGTTCCTTGAGAACCTGCTCGCCATAGCATCCGGCGCCGATAATGCCCGCCCGAAGTACGTCCATGCCAATCCTTATGCTTGTTCCAGATTCAGGGGTTTGCAATAGAAGAGGATAGGACGGGATTCGGGAAAAGTCCAGAAAATAGTTTGATTCGGAAGGTTCCCGGCGGCGGGAGGGATTTCAGCGGCAGCCGCAGGGAAGGAACTCGGGTTTTAACGGTTTTTTGGGATCGGTTTTCGGGTCCCGATCCATGTCGTTGAGCCAGTCGTTTTCGGGGAGACGGCCGGAGCCATAGCCGGGCAGATCGCTGAGGATGGTCTGGGTTTTGGCGGGGGCCCAGGGAATGACGGCGGAAACCAGGCCGGGCTGCACGCCATATTTTTTCCGATATTCCTCCAGGAAAAACGACCGCTGATTCCAGATTCGATCCCCGAAGAGCACCCGTTTTCGGGCGTAATCCACCTGGATGCCGGCGCAGCCTCCGAAGTACCGCTGAACCGCCAGATCGAGCTGTTCGGGGAGGGTCTGGGCCTGATAGACCTTGCCGCTCAGGGGCGGAGAACCGAGGGAAGGCCCCGACAGGGCGAAGGGGATTCGCCAATCCTCCTGAGGGGCGCACCGCTGTTCCATGTCCGCCAGGGTCAGGTTTTCTCCGGCGATGCGGAAGCGGAGTCCCTCTTTCCAGTCCGCTTTGATTTCTTTCCAGCGGGTAAAGGGATAATGTTCACAGGCGGCCTGAATGGCGCAGGCGTTGTGCATATTGAGATAAAATTCCAGGCGTTTTTCCGGGGTAGTCAGCTCGGAGGCGGGATAATCGCCAGCGAAGCAAAGAACCGCACGGAGGCGGTTTTTGGAGTCCGTGTCGGCAAGGAAGGCGGCGTAGTCAAACAGATCGTCGTCTTTCCGGTGTTTGTCCAGCACCTGCTGAATGGAATCGAGGCATTCCTGCCAGGTTTGCAGGGGGGGGATGGCCTCACAGTCGATTTGCACATCCCGAACCGCCGGAGCGGAGCAGCCCAGAGCGGAGGTTATGATTGCCAGGAGCATGCATTGTTTCATGGTCTGTCATCCGAAACGACAAAATCGGGTTCCCCGCTCAACCCGCAGGTACCCGTAATGGTAGCTACTTTTTTCGAGAATTCACGGATTTTTTTCAGAAAAGCAAGGGGGCCGTGGAATTATTTTGCCTCTCCGGAGGATTCGGGATTGCCAGGTTTGCGGCAATCTGGTAAAAGACGGAACGAATGAAGCAATGATAGCGGTCGATTCCGGATCCCGTCGCGGGGTTCGGCGTTGGCGAACATTCCATGGAGTGGATCGATGTTTGAACGGTATTCCGAGCATGCCCGGAGCGTGATGGACCGAGCCCGTCAGGAAGCGCAGAAAATGCGGCACGATCATATGGGGACGGAGCACCTGCTGCTGGGGCTTATCGAGGTGAAGGACGGCGTGGCGGCGGAAGTGCTGCGTCATCAGCGGGTGGACCTGGTTCATGCCCGGGCGCAGGTGCAGAAGATGGTCCAGCACGGTCCGGGTCCGGAAGACGGCGATTATGAAACGCTGCCCCGCACGGAGCATGTCCGACGTGCTTTGGACGATGCCCTGCTCGAAGCCCGCGCCATGAAGCAAAGCACCATCGGGACGGAACATCTGCTGCTGGGACTGCTGTATGAAAACGAGGGGACAGGAGCGAAGGTGCTGCAGCAGATGGGATTGCAGCTGGAGGAAGTGCGCCGGGATGCGGTGGAGTTAATCCGGCGCGGGACGAAGGTGGTGTCGCCTGAGAATCGTTAATGGTTGAAAAGACACGATGCCTCCGGCTGCCCGGAAAAAATACGCCGCGGACGCGGTGTGACGGTACTGTTTCAGGAAACGCCATTTTAGATAAGGAGATTGGTCATGGCTAAAGGTCGCGAAATGAAAAAGGAAGACAAGAAGAAACCCCAGAAGTCGCTGAAAGAAAAGCGGCAGGAAAAGAAGGCGAAAAAAGAAGGTCGATAATCCGTCCGGGGCGTGCGGCGGAACTTGATTCGCCGAAACCGCGCGGGACGGGAGCGGGGGAAACGAACTATGCCCTTTGCGCAGGATTGCGGACACCCCTCCGAATCCCCGGCAAGGGGTATTTTTATGGGAAAAGGCCGGGGGGCTTTTGTTGTCTGACTTTCCTCGCTTTTCAGGATATCCGCAGGCCGGCGCCTGCATCCGCGGCAATCCTCAGTGCTTCTGTCCAGGCGGGAGTCAGATTTTTCCGGAGATAAGGTTCAGGAAATCGTTGAAGGTGACGTACAGGAAAAGGGAGCCGATCAGGACCAGCCCGGCGTAGGTGATGATTTCCTGCATTCGGATGGAGATGGGGGAGCCTTTGATTTTTTCGATGAGGAGCAGGACGAAGTGGCCGCCATCGAGGATGGGCAGGGGCAGGAAGTTGAAGACGGCGATGCAGACGCTGATCATGGCCAGGAAATAGACATAATAGGTCCAGGATTTTTCCGAGGCGACGGTGTAGCTGATTTTGAGGATGCCGACGGGCCCGCTGGCGGCTTTGGCCGCGACGGAACCGGTGAGCATGCCTTTGATCATCAGGTAGGTCTGGGTGAGGAAGATCTCGGTGTTATGCATGCCGAGCCGGAGGTTTTCCCGCCAGTTTTTTCCCTGATAGGTCCGTTCGAGGACATTGAGAGGCAGGTCGGTCAATCCTCCCAGATCGATTTGCCAGGAAAAGCCGATCCAGTCCAGATGGTCGGGGACGGTGACGGAATGGGTCGCGGCCGGCTGACCGGGCAGGGGCTGATAGGTTAAGGAGGCGGACTTGCCCTGGAATTTCTGGAGCTGGTCGGTGAGTTCCCCCCAGGTGCCGACGGGGATATCGGCGACATGGGTGATAAGACAGCCTCGGGGCAGGGCCGGGAGG
>CAZOTP010000083.1:0-7535 GCA_964582655.1 uncultured Pirellulales bacterium
CGGCGAGACCGTCACGGTGTCCAGTCCGCAATTGACGCCGGCGGGCCTGGCCAAGCTGAAGGAATCGATGCCGCATGTGAACTTCGCCGAGTTCGAGAAGGATCCGGACCTGAACAAGATCAGCGATCTGTTCCGGGTGGATTCGATCGTGAAGTACATCCAGAGCAAGGTGAAGTAATCGCGGAGGTTCGAATCCCAGGCGGGCGGATGGCGCCGCCTGGGAAGGCCCTTCCGCACGAGCAAGAAGTTCTATGCGATGGATCTGGATTGACAAATTCGTGGAGTTCGAATCGGGCAAGCGTGCCGTTTCCGTCAAGAATATCAGCCTGGCGGAGGAGCACCTGCACGACCATTTTCCGGGCTATCCGATCATGCCGCAATCGCTGATGATCGAGGCGATGGCGCAGACGGGAGGGATTCTAGTCGGGGAGATGCGTCAGTTCACGGAGAAAGTGATTCTGGCGAAAATCACGAAAGCGATTTTTCACGACCTGGGCCGGCCGGGGGATCAGCTTCGTCTGGAAGCGACGCTGGTCCATATCGCGGCGGAGGCCGCAACGATCACGGGCAGCATCCGGTGCGGGGAGCGGCTGATCGCGGAAATCGAGATGATGTTCAGCCACATCGACAAGAACCTGTCGGGGCTGGAATTCCCGGACGAAAATTTTGTGTTCAACGAACAGTTCATGAATCTGCTGTCGTTTTACAAACCGAAGGATTGCGCGACGGCACAGAATTCCCGTCCGTCTGAGGCGACGGGGCGAGGGCAGTAATCCCTCTGGAGAGTGAAACGGATGTCACAACGCCGAGTGGTAATCACGGGAGCGGGTTTCATTCACGCCCTGGGTTGGGAGAAGGAAACGTGTTTTCAGGCGATGTGGGACGGCGCGGTGGGAATCGACCGCGTGCGGTCGTTTGACGCATCGCGTTTTCCGAGCCAGATTGCCGGCGAAGCACCGCCCTTCAAAATCAACGATTTCGTTCCCAAATGGCATCGCAAGGCGACGAAGCTGATGTCGCGGGATATCGAGCTGGCGGTGATGGCGGCGAATCAGGCGGTTCGCGACGCCGGACTGAAGACCAAGGGAACGCATCCGGAGGAGGCAGCGACGATTGAGCCGACGCGCTGCGGGGTGAATATCGGGGCGGGGCTGATCTGCTGCGACCTGGAGGAATTGGCCGGGGCGGTGCAGAATTCCGTGGAGGACGGGGCCTTCAGCTACCGGCTGTGGGGGCATTCGGGGATGGAATCGCTGACGCCCCTGTGGCTGCTGAAATACCTACCCAACATGCTGAACTGCCACATCAGCATCATTCACGACATGCAAGGCCCGAGCAATTCCATCACGTGCGCGGAGGTGGGCGGTCATCTGGCCATCGGGGAATCGTTCCGCACCATTCAAAGCGGCAAAGCGGACCTGATGGTGGCCGGGGGATCGGAGTCGAAGGTAACGGCGATGGGATTTTTGCGGCAGTCGCTTCTGAAGCGCATCAGCACGCGCTACAACGATCGTCCGAAGGAAGGGTGCCGCCCGTTTGACCGGGATGCCGACGGGACGGTGCTGGCGGAGGGAGCGGGGGTGGTGATTCTGGAGGAGCTGGAGCATGCGCTGTCGCGAGGGGCGAACATCTATGGCGAAATCACGGGCTTTGGAGCGTCGAACTGTTTCACCGAGGACTTTATCCATCCCGAAGCGGACGGCAAAGGAATTCTCCTGGCGATACAAAAAGCGTTTGGGGAATCGGGATTGAAGGGGAATCAGATCGATCTGGTTTTTCCGCACGGCATGGGCATTCCCGCGTGCGACGCGGTGGAAGCCCGCGCAATCGACGCAGCGCTGGAGGGAAACCACCCCCTTGTGCTGGCAACGCAGAGCCGGATCGGCAACTGCGGGGCGGGGAACGGGCCGGTGGACATCATCACGGGATGCCTGGCGATGCAGCAGGGCCGTGTGCCGGCGAACCGGAATTGCGAACATCCGGCCGACGGCTGCCCGCTGGTTCTTCATACGGAAGCTCTGGAGAAGGCATCGATACAGCATATCCTGTCGTGCAGTTATACGTATGGCGGACAAACCGCCGCGGTGACCGTTTCGCGATACCCGCGATAAGACGCATGGAACGGGACGGCCGGCAGGCGACAAGGAACAATTCATGACGCGAAGACGAGTGGTCATCACGGGAATGGGTGCGGTTACGCCGCTGGGACACAGCGTGGAGGAGGTATGGCGGAACATCCTCGAATGCCAAAGCGGGGGCGATCGGACCACGCTTTTCGACGCCGGCACGTTTCCCACGCAATTTTCAGCCGAAGTGAAGAACTTTGATTACCTGAAGTGGATTCCGGAGCCGTTCCGGGCCGTTCACGCCGAAGCGGGCCGCAACAGCGGTTTCATGCTCGCGGCGGCGATTCAAGCCTGGCAGCAGGCGAAGCTTCCCATCCCCCTGCCCGAGACGCGTTCCGAAACGCTGCCTGCCTCCGATCGCGCGGGGATTTATCTGGGGGCGGGTGAAGGGCCGATTGATTTCGACAATTTTATCGCCGCCGCGGTGAAGGGATGGGACAAAGAGCAGCAAAAGATGAACTGGACGGCATGGGCGGACACAGCGTTTTCGCGGATGAGCGCCAAACGGGAGCTGGAGCAGGAACCCAACATGCCCGGATCGCACGTAGCGCAACTGTTTCGTCTTCGCGGTCCGTGCATGAGCTGCCTGACGGCTTGCGCGGCCAGCACGCAGGCCATCGGGGAGGCGACGCAGATCATCCGACACGGGGACGCGGATCTGGTGATAGCCGGGGGGACGCATTCGATGATTCATCCGCTGGGGGTCACGGGATTCAACCGTCTGACGGCGCTGTCCCGTCGGAATAACGATCCGAAAGGGGCATCGCGGCCTTTCGACAAGGACCGGGACGGATTTGTTCTGGCGGAAGGCTCGGGGGCGGTCATTCTGGAAGAGCTGGAATCGGCTCAACGCCGCGGGGCGGAGATTTTGGGTGAACTCATCGGCTACGGAAGCACCTCCGACGCGTTCCGGGTAACGGACCAGCATGAAGAGGGGCGCGGCGGCATCGCGGCGGTGAAGATGGCGCTGGACGACGCCGGCCTGACCCCCGGGGACATTCATTACATCAGCGCGCACGGGACGGGGACCCAGGAAAACGATTCGGTGGAAACCCTGGTGATCAAGCGTGTGTTCGGGGAGCAGGCGTATCAGGTTCCGATCAGCAGCGTAAAAAGCATGCTGGGACATCTGATCGCCGCGGCGGGGGTGGTGGAATTCATTACCTGCGTGCTTGCGATCCGGGATCAGATTCTGCCACCGACCATGAACCTTAGTACGCCGGATCCCGCGCTCGATCTGGATTATGTCAGCACGGGTCCGCGGAAGGGTCGTGTGGAGGTCGCGATGAGCAATTCGTTCGGATTCGGCGGGCAGAACAACACCGTCATTGTTCGCAAATTCGTGAAATAGGCGCAACACATGGTGGACATGATCGGACAACACTGGCTGCCCACGCTGGCGGCGCTGGCCGGTCTGGCGGTTGTCTGGACCGCCGCGATATTGAGCAAATATGTCCGCCTGATGCTGAATATTCTTCGGGACACGCCGCCGCCACTGCTGATGGGGCCATTCGATTTCGAGCGTATTGAAGGGCGAATCGTTCATTTCCGGGCGTACGACGGCACGCCACTGCGAGGGATGTTTTTATCGCATCGGTGTTTCGCCGAACATCGTAAAACCGCCGGATCCGCCGATCCAGCCTGTTCCCTACCCATCGCCTGCCAGAACACGCTGACGGAGGATTCCCGCGGGGTGATCCTCTTTTGCCACGAGTTCGGCTCCGATCTGTACAGCTGCAACCGGTACTGCCGGCCCCTGCTGGAGGCGGGATTTGATATTTTCACGTTCGATTTCCGCTCGCACGGCCAAAGCGGGCACCTGTCGGGATATGAACCGAGGCTGTGGCCCACCGACAAAGAGGCGATGGACTGTCTGGGAGCCATCACGTTTGTTCAGGGGGAGCTGGACGAAAAAAAACTGCCCCACAAGCTGGGCATTTTCGGAATTTCGCGCGGGGCCGGCGCGGCGATCATGGCGGCGGCGCAGGCCGATGCGGCGAGTTCGATTTCCGCGATGGTGGTGGACGGGGCGTTTTCGACGGACACCACGCTGGAATGGTCCATGAAGCGTTGGGTGCACCTGTTCGCCAAGGTTCGTATCGTATATGAAAACCACCCGGAAGCGTTCTGGAAGTTCATCCGGTGGCTGCTTCTGCGGAGCGCCCGGTCGCGGTTTCGCTGCCAGTTTCCGTCGGTTCGGAAACTGACGGGAACCCTGCGGGACACGGCGATTCTGTTTATTCACGGGCAAAAGGATTCCTATATCAAGCCAGACCAGGCGCAGCTTCTGTATGATCTGGCGCGGCCTCCGAAATATCTGTGGATTGTTCCCGAAGCGAAACACAACCAATCCGCCGTGACCGCGGCGGACCAATACGCGGCGAGAACGGTGGCGTTTTTCGAGAAATATCTGAATGGAAGGAATCCCTCGGAGCTTGGCTTTCCGCGGGAGCTGCAGGAGGATGTGGAACGGTTTTTTGCCGGGGACCAGGGGGTGTCTTGCGCGGGGACCATCAGGAAAGAATCTTCGCATGGGTTTCGAAAGGTTATTCGCACCGGTGATGCGAACAGCAGGCCTGCTGGCGGGGATGCACGCCCGTCGGCAGCTTCAGCAATTCCGCCAAAGCCTGCCCCATTGCCGTCCGCAACAAAATGAATTTTTGCTGGAGCTGCTTCGGACGAACCAGGACAGCGATTTCGGCAGACAGCACGGTTTTGCGCATATTCGGAACTATGACGAATTCACGCAGGCGGTGCCGGCGGGCCGGTACGGGTATTTTCAGCCCTTCATCGACCGGTGCCGAAAGGGCGAGAGCCGCGCGCTGTTCGGACCCGATCAGAAGCTGCTGATGTTCGCCCTGACCAGCGGAACGACGGGAACCGCCAAATCGATCCCGGTGACGCAGACCTTTCTGGATCACTATCGCCGGGGGTGGAACATCTGGGGCATCCAGGCGTTGACGGACCATCCGCAGGCGTACATGCGGAAGATTCTGCAAATCAGCAGCCCGGCGGACGAGAGCCAAAGCGAATGCGGCATTCCCTGCGGGGCGATCTCGGGGATGCTGGCCCAAACCCAGAAATCCATTGTGAGGCGATTTTACGCCGCTCCGTATTGCGTGTCGGCCATCGCGAATTCGACGGCCCGCTATTATACGCTGATGCGTCTGGGAATCGGTCAGGATGTGGCGTTTCTGAGCACGGCCAACCCGAGCACAGCGCTGACGCTGGCGCAAATTGCGGAACAGCACGCCGAATCCATATTGAAGGATATCCACGACGGGACACTGAACGGGGAGCTGGACATTCCGCCCGACATCCGCGATTCGCTGAAAGGGGTGTTGAAACGAAATCCGCACCGCGCCGCCGTGCTGGAAAAGCGAACGCGGGAAGCGGGGCGGTTTCTGCCACAGCACTACTGGCGGCTGGCGTTTCTGGCGAACTGGACCGGCGGACCCCTTTGCCATTATCTGCCGCGTCTGCGGGAGTATTACGGGGGCGTTCCCATTCGCGACATCGGCCTGCTGGCCAGCGAGGGACGGTTCAGCATCCCGCTGGACGACAACACGCCGTCGGGGATTCTCGACATCGGATCGGGATTTTATGAATTCATCCCGCAGGAGGAGTTCGACGCGATGGACCGTCCGGAGGAACCGACTTTGCCGAAGGATTTGCCGGTTCTCCAGGCGTGCCAACTGGAAAAAGGACACAGCTATTACTTATTGGTAAGCAATTACGCGGGTCTATACCGGTACCATATCGGCGATATTGTGCGCGTCACGGATCATGCGGGAACCACGCCGGTGATCGAGTTTCTCTCGCGCGGCGCGCACATCAGCTCCATCACGGGGGAAAAACTCACCGAACACCAGGTGATCGAAGCCGTTCACACGTGCGCCGCGGAAATGTCCCTGCGCATGGACAACTTCGCGGTGACTCCGCAGTGGGATGAACCGCCTCGGTATCGGCTGTATGTGGAGGCGGCGGAACCGCTGCCACGAAGCCAGCTTCAGGGGCTCGCCGAACACATCGACCGCCGACTGACCCTCAGCAACATGGAATACGATTCCAAGCGCGAGAGCGGGCGTCTTGGCTGCCTGGAGGCCAGACAAGTTCCCCGCGGCTTACTGTCGCGATTCCATCAACAATGGCTCGATACCCATCCCGGCCGACAGGACCAGTTCAAACAGCGATTTCTGTACAACACCCCCATCGAGATTGAATAAGGCCCGTATTCATGATTCGACAGATTTTTCGGATTATTCGGCTGCTCGGCTTCGGCCGTGCGATCAAGATGAAAAAACGACACGAGAAGGGACTGGCCTTTGTGCGGGGCTACGCCGCGACCCAGTGCTGGTGGGCCTTGACGCACAACGGGTTTCTCGATGAACTGCACCATCGGGGCTTCGCGGATTTCCGGGCGTTTGCGAAGGAGCATTCGCTTGCGCCCGACGTGCTGGAGGCCGTGCTGGAATACCTCGAAGGAATCGGCCTTCTGGAGCGAAGCGGGGAAATTGTTCGGCTGACAAACAAAGGCCGCGATCTGCTGGCCGAACCGCGAGGGCTTTTCGATCTGCTGTGGGCGTATGAAAGCTGTTTTCGAAATCTGCCCGATCTGCTTGCGGGAAGCAAAGCGTATGGGCGGGACGTTCACCGCGATGTGACGTGGGTGGGCATCGGCAGCGGGCGGCTGTGCGAACAGCTTCCGTATCCGGTCATGCGGAGGATGGTTCTGGAACACGGTCGCCGGATGGTGCTGGACCTGGGCTGCGGGGATCTGGCGCTGCTGAGCGGATTGTGCCGGATGGATCGGGAGATTCGCTGTCACGGCATCGATTGCTCCGCGGATATGGTTCAATTCAACCGGAAGGAACTGGGAAAACAGGATTTTGAGGGCCGGCTGACCGTCCAGCAGGCGGATATGTTCCACCTGCCCCCCCTGCTTGCCGGTTCGGAACTTCCGCCTGTCGATTGCATCACCGCGTGCGACACCTTTCACGAATATCTCGGAAACCAGGAGGGGCAACTCATCGAACTGCTGAAATCCCTGAAGGCCCGTTTCCCCGGGGCGATTTTCGTAATCGGGGAATTCTGCAAGCAGGATGCGGGCTGGCTCCGCCGGCATCCCACGGCGTCGCTGGAGCATCATCTTTTTCATGAATTAAGCCTTCAGAAAATCGGCACCGCCCGGCAATGGCGGGACATTTTTCAAAAGGCCGGCCTGAGCATTCTGGAAGAGGAAGTCTTCGATATGATCGGGCATGGGTATTTTGCCCTGCGATGAGGAGATTCCCCTAATCCCGGCACCCGGATGGTGGGCTTTGAAGTTTCCCTGGCCCCCGCGGAGACCGCGACAATTTGCGTTCACCTTGTCCCCCATCCGGACCCATCCTCCGCCAAGCCGATCCC
>CAZOTP010000083.1:7635-12174 GCA_964582655.1 uncultured Pirellulales bacterium
TGCCTTTCTTTACTCCGATGGAATCATGCACGATATTGGAACCTTCGGAGGGGAGGCGTATGAGATCAGCAAGGCCTATGGGATCAACGACAGCGGGCAGGTCGTTGGCACATGCTCGGGTTCCGATGGATATAATCATGCCTTTTTGTATTCCGATGGAGCTATGATCGATCTGAACACATTCCTGCCTGCTGATTCCGGCTGGCTGCTTGCCCGTGCCTGCGCCATTAACGATTCCGGTCAGATTGTCGGTATCGGTATGAATCCGGAAGGATTTACAGGCGCTTATCTGCTGACCCCGGCGCCTGAACCGGGGATGCTTTGCCTGCTTCTCCCCGGCGGGTTGGCAATCCTTCGCCGGAAGAAACGTTAATCGTTTCATCCAAACATTCTTTTCTCGCACACCCGCGGTCGGTATTTGCACCGGCCGTTTTTTTGCGGGGTTAGAATTGACGTTCCTATTTTCCCTCCCGTATTGGAGGCTGATCCGCACTTTCCTCGGAAACCGGTTTTTCCGCACGCGAGCGAAAATAATAGTTCTTGCAATTGAAAAGGGCGTTTTTTATCCTTTACGCCATTATGATAGACATCAAACACTTACGAGAAAATCCGGATTTGTATCGAACGGCATGCCGGGTGAAAAACGCCCGTGTGGACATGGAAGAACTGCTCCGTCTGGATGAGCAGGCCCGTGCGGCAAAAACCCGTCTTCAGGATATCGCAACGGAGAAGAACCAGGCCGGCAAAGCCATCGCCCAGGTGAAAGATCCCGCCGAACGGCAGAAAACCATCGACCAGATGAGCCGTTTGAAAGAGCAGGAAAAGCAGCTCACCGAGCAGTTGGCGGTGCTGGAGCCGCAGATTCAGGATATGCTGCTTCGGATGCCCCAGCCGGCTCACCCGCAAAGCCCTGTGGGACCGGATGCGTCGGGCAACATGGAAGTGCGGCGGATCGGGGAGGTTCGAACGTTCGATTTTGAGCCTAAAGATCATATTCAACTGGGGAAGGCGCTTGGTATCATCGATGTGGAGCGAGGCGTAAAATTAAGCGGGTCAAGGAATTACGTTCTTCGGGGCGACGGGGCGCTGCTTCATCAGGCCGTTCTGCGCCTGGCTCACGACATGATGGTGGAACGGGGGTTTGAGCCTCTGACGGTTCCGGTATTGACCAAGGAAGCGACCTTTATGGGGACCGGCTGGTTCCCGGAAGGCAAGGCCCAGGTGTATCAGATCCCGGAAGATGAGCTTTTCCTGGTGGGGACCGCGGAGGTTCCGGCGACCAGTTTGTTCATGGATGAAATCCTGGAAGAGGACCAGCTCCCGATCAAATTTGTCGCGCAGTCGCTGTGCTTCCGTCGCGAAGCGGGGGCGGCGGGAAAAGACACGTACGGACTGTACCGAATTCATCAGTTCGAGAAGGTCGAACAGGTGATTCTGTGCCGGGCGGATCTGGAGGAAGTCGAACGATGGCACCAGCACATCGTCGCCAACGCGGAGGATGTGCTCAAGGCCCTGGAGCTGCCCTACCGGGTTCTGGAAATCTGCACGGGGGATATGGGCATCGGCAAGTACCGGATGTACGACATCGAAACGTATATGCCCAGCCGGGGCGGGTATTGCGAAACGCATTCGGCGAGCAACCTGCTGGAGTTTCAGGCCCGGCGGCTGAACCTTCGCTACCGGGATAAAAACCGAAAAGTGCGGTACTGCTACACCATGAACAATACCGTGATCGCCTCGCCCCGGATTCTGATCGCGCTGCTGGAACTGAACCAGAACGCCGACGGTTCGATCCGGATTCCGCCTGCGCTGC
Source organism: uncultured Pirellulales bacterium (assembly GCA_964582655.1). GTDB lineage: Bacteria > Planctomycetota > Phycisphaerae > Sedimentisphaerales > SM23-30 > CAZOTP01. The sequence goes on from CAZOTP010000083.1 coordinate 9,449, forward strand.
GGGGTTACATGCAGAACCGAGACGTTATCCAGGCCAAATCATAACTCTCACGCACACTCCCCCCAGGAGTAATTATTATGATCGTAGTCATGACACCACAGGCCACCGAAGAGAACCTTAGCCACGTGGTCAAGCTGGTGGAGGAGATGGGGCTGAAAACCCACATCATCCGGGGCACCAACCGCACCGTGATCGCCGCCGTCGGCGACAAGCGCATGGTCGATAAGGGCGCCATTGAAAACGCGCCCGGGGTGGAAAAGATCGTCCCGATTCTCTCGCCCTACAAGGTCGCCAGCAAGGAAGTCAAACAGGAAAAATCGGTCATCGAGCTTTCGCCCGGCGGACCGAAGGTCGGGGGGACCCGGCTCTGCGTGATCGCCGGCCCGTGCAGCGTGGAAGACCGGAGCCAGCTTCTGGATCTGGCGCACCAGTTGAAGGAATCCGGCGCATCGGGCCTTCGGGGCGGGGCGTACAAGCCCCGGACCAGCCCGTACAGTTTTCAGGGTCTGGCGGAAAAAGGGCTGGAATTCCTCGCCGAGGCCCGGGACCAAACCGGCCTGACCATCGTGACGGAAGTTCTCAATGAAAATCAGATCGATCTGGTGTGCCGCTACGCGGACGTTTTGCAGATCGGCGCGCGAAACATGCAGAATTTCATGCTGCTCCGGGCCGTCGGGGAACAGCCCAAGCCGGTTCTCCTCAAGCGGGGCATGAGCGCCACGATGGAAGAGCTTTTACTGGCGGCGGAATACATCATCAACGCGGGAAACAAAAACGTGGTCCTCTGCGAGCGAGGCATCCGGACCTTTGAAGAATACTGCCGAAACACGCTGGCGCTGTCGATCATTCCGGCGATTCAGCGGGTCAGCCACCTTCCGATCATGGCGGACCCCACGCACGGGACGGGACACGCGTACATGGTCGAACCGATGAGCCTGGCCTCCATTGCCGCCGGCGCCGATGGATTGCTGATCGAGGTCCACCCCGACCCCGAACACGCGCTCACCGACGCGGCGCAGCAGATCGACGTTCCGCAATTTCGGCGTATCATGCAGCGTCTGTCCCGCGTTGCCACGGCACTGGATAAAACCTTGTAACAGTCCAAGGGGGATGGCATGGGTGAACTGTCCTTTCCTGACGCACAAGACCATCCGGATTCGAGGGTTCGTCCGGTTCCGCTGGCGATTCCCGCCGCCGCCGTCATCGCGGGAATCGCACTGGCCCGCTGGATTTCGATTTCCGGAGCGGTTTGGCTTGCGGCAATCCCGGCATCCCTTTTTGCTTCCGGTGTTTTTCTGGTTGTGCGCCGGCGGCGGCCGGGCAGCCTCGTTTGCCCTGTTTCCTTCGGCCTGCTCTGCCTGAACCTTTTCGTTCTGGCCGGGTACCGCTTTGTGCAGGAGTACACGGAGTATCCGCCCGATCAGATCGGATATTACTTGAGGGATCATCCGCAGCTCATCCGCCTTGAGGGTACCGTTATTAGTCCGCCGCGACTTTACCAATCGCGCGGGGCCATGGCTGACAGCGATTTTCTCCATACGCCGCGCACACTGTTCACGCTTCGATGCGAACGGGTTCTTCTGAACAGCGGATGGAAATCCGTTTCGGGGGGGATTTCCGTTGCCGTCAAACGGCCCGCGCTGCATCTTTCGCTGGGTCAAACCCTGCGAATCGACGGCATGCTTCTTTCCCGCCGGAAACCCGACAATCCCGGGGAATTCGATTTTTCCGAATGGTACCGCCGGGAACGGCTTCCGGCCGTCTGCTCGGTAGAATATCCGGAAGCCATCGAGTTAATCGATTCCAGGCCGACCTGGGAGGACCGGCTGTTATCCATTCGCTATGCGCTGCAAACGAAAACGCTCCGGGCCTTATGCGGCGGGATTGCCAATCCTTCGGCGGAGGACACGGGCGAGGGGGACACCGCTTTCGATTTTACCGACGAGATCGAACCGTTTCTGGCCGCTTTGATCCTGGGCCAGCGGGAGAATCTTCCCCGGCCGATGATGGAAGCGTTCATCCGGACGGGCACACTGCACGCCTTGAGCGTGTCCGGTCTGCATGTCGGAGCGTGGGCGGGGTTTGTCTGGTTCCTTTGCCGGCTGCTGCAATGGAAACGCACCCTGGCGGGGGCGGCGGCGCTGCTGGCGGTTCTCTTCTATCTTTTCATTGTCCCGTCGCAGCCCCCCGTTATCCGTTCGGGCGTGGTGTGCATCGTGTTCTGCATCGGGTATCTGCTGCGACGCCCCGCGCAGCCGCTCAACACCCTGTGTTTTTCGGTGATTCTGCTACTGCTGCTTCATCCGATAGATTTGTTCAACGCCGGATTTCAGCTTTCCTTTCTGATGGTCCTCTGCCTGATTATTTTTGAACCGGCCGTTCGACATCATCTGTATGCCCTGTGCACGCCCGATGTTCCGCGGCTGAAATATATCGAGGATCTGCCGCATCCCCGGCTCCATCGATTTCGGCGATACGCCCTTCGCACGGCGGTTCAGCTTGTTCTGGTGACGATCATCGCCTGGCTGATCAGTCTGCCTCTGATTGCGTGGCATTTCCACCGCATCAGCCTGTGGGCGATTCCCGCTTCGATCCTTCTGACCCCCGTGATCAGTCTGCTTCTGGCGGCGGGTTTTGTGAAACTCTGGCTGACGGGGCTGATCCCGGCCCTGGGAGCCTTTCTGGCCTGGCCCGTGGCGCGGGGAAGCCAGGCGGCGCTTTCCCTG
>CAZOTP010000084.1:0-10211 GCA_964582655.1 uncultured Pirellulales bacterium
GAGGGGGATCCGGGGGTCGGGCGGCTGCATCCTCCGACAAACGCAAAAATCCCAAACACTCCAGACAGAATCCACTTTACGGGTATTAACGTCATCATTCGAAACACCATAAAGCCTCCGGTTTCAATATGTTATATCTTATCCTTTTTGGATTTTACAATAAAACTAAAAACGTTAAAATCTTATTAAATAATAACTTGTAATTTCATATTGTCGCCATTAGAATTCTTTTTCATATGCATAATCTTAACTATTTGATATTCATTCTTCACTTTTCCACCCTGGTGTCGAACCATCTGATTCATGCTTGAAAATGTCAACATACGTTTATTCTCCGGCGGATTTTACAGAAGCGAGCCTGCCTGGAACAAAACCGCCGATCACTGGGATCAATGCTATAAATTCTACTTTCCGACGGAAGGGCGTGCTATCTTAAAAATGGACGGTCGAGAACAACTTGTAGAGACAGGGAAATGCTATTTTATCTCCGGCTTTCATATTCAAAGCCAGAGCTGCACGGAAAACATGGCGACCTGGTGGATCCATTTCATGCCCGATTCCCTCTACCTGCGTTATGCGCTGTCCAATGTCCCGCCTTTTTCGAGCTGGGATATTTCCACAATCCAGTTTGCCCGGAACATTTACACCCGTCTGGAGGAGCTGTTCGAACTGTCTCCAAAACCCAAAAGCGGCTTTTCCCAACAATCCCCGCCCGGTCTGCACTATCAGATGCAGTCTCTGCTCCTTTTTCTGATTGGGGATTTGCTGACCCGATCCGGATTTCTGCCGGACCCGCAGATGGACGCTTCTCTATCCAAACTTCAGCCTGCAATCGATTGCATGGATGAACGATTTCAAGAGAATCCGCCTCTGGCCGAAATCGCGCAGAAATGCCATCTTGCCCCCAATTATTTTCACCGCCTGTTTACCCAGACGTTTGGAATCACGCCATTTGAATACATGCTCGATAAGCGCCTGCAGATGGCCAGGCAATTGCTTTCCAACACGGATTCCACTATCACGGAAATCGCTTCCCAGACAGGCTATCCGAATGTGTTTTATTTCATCCGCACTTTCAAGCAGCACTTCGGACAAAGCCCCAGCCGATTCCGTAAAAATGAATGGAAAGCCTGATCCTTCCCCTTCTTCTTTTATGGGCCCTGCCGATGGTTTCTCATTTCCCCTACAACTCCTGATCCAGATACTGGGCCACTTCCTGCGCTTCATGTTCGGCGATTTGAATCAGCTCATGGCATTTATCGACGATGCTTCCCAGGACGGACTCTTCGCGGCTGAGCAGTAAAACAAGAGCCTCATCCACAATCTGGGCCGCGGGACATCCATTTTCCCGACCCGCCGGACACATGGTATCCATCAGCGATAACGGAACGCCACCCTTAGCTTTCTCATTGGGCATCTTGGGTCTCATAGGAAACCCTTTCCGCGGCTGACCGCACAGGCTAGGCAAACTCTTCTCTCCAGCTCGCTGCATGATTCAACTCTAATTAATTATTCGGCGGGAAATATCAAAATCAAATTACCGGGAATCAATTTGAGGGGGCTTTTTTCAGGCCATTTAGGATAGCGGTAATACACAAGGGCTCAACGACGGCGTTTGCAAGCAGTTACATACGCCAGGGGGAACAAAACCCTATTTCAGCGGAAATGCTTTAAACGAAATTCCTTCCGGTTTTATCTGAAGATGAATTTCTCTGCATTGCATCAGATTAACAGGAAGGGATTCCGAGGCGGTCATGGTAACAGGGAGGGAGCCATCGCCTTGAATCACGGCATGCTGCCGGGCGCTGTCATACACCCAGGTTCGGCCGCTGACCATGTAGCGTTTCTGATTTTGAACGGCTTCGAAAATAACACCGCCCCGCGCAGAGCTGATGGACGCTGCCGGCATTGTCAGGGGTTCCGCAGGCTGTTGACCGGACAGGGAGGCTAGGGACAGCAGCTCCTGGATATCCGTGGTTTCGGAAGAATCCGTCTGGCGTTTTGGCCCCAGCAAGCCATCCGCCGCGATCAAAAGCTGCTGGCAGTCCAGGCGCCGGAGGCCTTCTGCCATCGCCGTTCCTGTGGCATCCCGTGCAACCGCCGGAGCCGCCGGCAAATGATCCAGCGCCACTGGCCCGTCGAAAAACAGGGTGTTGTCCTTCTGGTTCAGCGTCATCTGCCTGCCGAAGCGAAGAAGCGAATAGCTGGCTCCCTGGGGATTCATGAAGCTTCCCAGCGACTGAGGCAGTGAACCGCGGGCTGCCGTGGATTCATCAGCAAACTGCTTAAATTCAATCCACCCTTCTCCCTCGGCGTATAAAATCCGGCGTGTGTTGTCAAACAACATGTGCGCGGACTGCATGTTCAATAGGCTTTGAAGAGTCTGTCCCCCGGCATCATATTGTTCATGCGTCAGTTCCACAAGCGGGCCAGCGGCTTCCAGACTGGCCAGATCGCTTCCGCCAAAAGGATTCTGAGCCTGGGCGGGTTTTTCCGTTTCGCGGCTGGAAAGCACGGCGATCAGCTCCGGACAGTAAAGACGGCTTTTTTCCACAGCCTCTGCGTTCTTCTGCTCCACCTCCACCGTTACGTCGCGAAAGTGAATCCGCCGGCCGTTAATCTCATACACGGCGCCATCGTTCCAGGCAATGCGAACCGGAATCGGATGTTCGCGTTTTTGTCCTGTCAGGTCGGCCTCACTGAGGAAATCCGCAGCGCCTTTCCCGGCAACTTCACACAGTCCGGTTTTTTGATTAATCGTGATCTGGCTTCCCTCGATGGCGCCCTGCCGGGCCATGCGGATTACAGCAGGACTTCCCACAATAGTCCACTGATTCCCGGACGCGTCTCCTTCCACACGATCCCCCTGAATTTCGTATCCATTGTTTTTATCCGTCAGCGAAACCGTGCCGCCCGGTCCGGTGGCGCGGGCATACCGCAGCGGCACAGAAGTAACCAGTTGTTCCAGCCCCAAGCCTCGCGTTTCCCCGGACTTGGAAGTCGTTTCTCCGGCGGCATCCTGGGTGCTGTCGAATTTTAAATCCAGGGATTCCGACGCTTCGATGCGGTATTCCGGATCGTCCACCTCCACATTCTGCTGTGCGAGAAAATGTTCCAAAACCGATCCGCCCTTTGGCGATCGAGTGAAGGTGGCGCTGAGCGAATCGGCGGAAAAACAACGATCGGGCCCCGCCGCGCTCACGCGGCCCTGCAGATCAATGGAACGAATCGAAGACACGGGGGAATCGCCGGTTTTAGGGGAATCCTCCTTCGTGGCCGGCGGGGGGAAAAAGGTCAGGATCCCTTTGTCCGCCTGAATATGTTGTCCATCCGTCCGCGCTGCAAGATGACCCGTAAATTCCAGACGCTGCAGTACGGGCGGGGTGCGGTCGAGATTATCGAGGGACGGACGACCTTCCGATTTCACCAGCAACTGATCCTGATAATCAATCGATACGTTCTGATCGGTTTCATTGCGGTACTCGATCTGTCCCGGTCCGGTCAGGGTCGCCAGCCCCGAAACCTGATCCAGCTCCACCTGCTGTTTCGCGGTCGCCCACTGCTGCGGCGCCAAGGCGACGCGGACCATTTGACTGTCTGAACCTGTCATTGCAATCTTATCCGACCGGCTGTTATAGGTCAGCCGGACGGCCTCCACCATCACCTCGCCATTTCGATAGACGCGTACCGGATTGCCCGTCGCGTTCAGTTGAATCTGCCCGGCGTCCAGCTCCGCAGGCGCTTCCGTCTGAAAAATCGCCAGGCCACCTTCGCAGCGGATTACGGTTTCTTCCGTCTCTTCCGCCTGGGCAGCAATCCCGGCAGACAAATCCATTTTCTCTTTTTCGTTCGCCGCTTCTTTGGGACCGTTTTTGCTTTCCTCCATCCAGTCCCGGTAATCGAACGCCGTGACGACCTCCATTCGGTCCGCCGTCAGCTTCTCGCCGGGCTGTTCAATCACCACTTCATCCTGCAGTACGAGCCGGTACGCCGTCAGGGCGGATTTCTTATCCGGATCGGACGCGGGCGCGGAGCGTTTCGGTCTGTTTTGTTCCCCCGATTTCTGGGAAGAGGAACGCAGCAGCCGCGAGCGAACGCGGAGCTGATCCATCTGCGCCAGCTGAAGCTCCTGCAGCGTCTCATGCACCTGGTCATATTGCAGGCTCAAATGGCGGCCGTCCGCCTGAAAGTACGGAGAACGAACCGTTACGGCCGCTCCGCTTTGCAGCCTGGAAAATTCCCGTTCGAATTCCACCTGCTCCATCTCCACGAGAAGCTGTGCGTTCTTCATCATCTCGGCGGTCAATTCCGGATCAGCGGGAGTTTCCGCGGACGGGCTTTCATACACCGCGACGCGGACTTCTCCCTCCAGAAATCCGCTCTGGGGAAGCTGGATCTGGCCTCCCGGGCTTTCCATCGGGATTCGACCCTGCCTGGCGCAGATGTGAATCACGCGATGTTCCGACGTGTGAAATTTCACCCAGGGTTTGCTCAGAAGCAGATGTTTCTCTTCGCTGCCCAGACGGCGCTCGAATCCGAATTCGCGGAGAATTCGTCCTTTTTCACGGTGAACATAATGAAATTTTTCCGCCTTCCCGATTCCCACTTCACCGGGAAGATTCTCTCCCGGGACGGTCGCCACGTTGACAATGGCAACAGGTTCCCCCGTCTCCGGTGAGGAAACGGCATCCGCCGGTTCGCTCGATTCGACCATTTCCGACAAATGGCGTGTCGAAAGATAATACACCAAAAACGCCGCCCCGATGATTCCCAGGGTCAAACCCAGCAGTATTACTCGTTTTCGCATTCAATCCTTCATACAAACGAAATGGAATGAAATAATTTTTTTCGCCGCAGGGGCGGCCTGTTTTGTCCTTTATCGCTGATAGCGCTGCATGGCGGCATCCCAAAGATTCAGTTTTTCGAGCAGCACGCGAATCAGCTCGCACACGGCGCCTTCGCCTCCGTTTTTTCGGGTCACATACTGCACCGCCTGCAGGACTTCCGGGCTGGCGTTCGCCGGCGCTGCGCTGAACCCCGCGCGCCGAAGCACCGGCAGATCCATGACGTCATCTCCGATGTACGCGATTTTTTCCGGCGGAACATTCGAATCCGCCAGAAGCTGCTCCCACGCCGCCAGTTTGTCAAACGCGCTCTGATACACATAATGGATTTCCAAATCCCGGGCACGATGCTCCACCGCCTTGCACTGGCGGCCCGTAATCAGGGCGGTTTTTTTATCCTGCCTCTGCCAGATTCGAAGCCATGCTCCGTCATGGACATGAAACCGCTTCAGCTCGCTTCCATCGTCATGGAGAATGATTCCCCCGTCGGTCAATACCCCATCGACGTCCATGGCAAGCAGTTCGATATCCATAGCTTCTCCTGCGATTATTGCAGTATCTTCAAAACCACAACGTCCTGCACATCGATCAATCCCACCGGATATCCTTCCTTGTCCACCACGGGAATCTCGTCGATCCGGTGTTTGTGGAACACCGCCATCGCTTCGCTGGCCAGCGTATCGGGATGAACCACCTTGGGATTGCGCGTCATAATCTCGCGGACCGGGCAGGTATGAATGGCAGCGCCTTTTTTCTCCATTCCGCGGCGCAAATCCCCATCCGTCAGAAGACCGCTGAGTTTGCCCTCCCGATTCACCAGAAGAACGCAGCCATGACGCATTTCCGCCGAGGCTTCCGCCTGCCGCAGCGCCTCCTGAACGGTACAATCTTCGCCGGCCTGCGGGAGCTTGCGCCCCTTGGAAAACATCGCCGCCTGCTCCACCGTAACCAGTTTGCGCCCCAGCGAACCGCCTGGATGATACCGTGCGTAGTCCTCCGCCTGAAAATTCCGCATTTTCATCACCGTCAGCGCCAGGGCATCTCCCAGCGCCAGCATGCACGTGGTGCTGGTGCTTGGCGCCAATCCCAGCGGACAGACTTCCTCAATTTTACCCAACGAAAGCGTCGCTTCGCTGTGCCGGGCGAGTGCGGACGAAGGATTTCCCGTAATGGCAATCATCGAAATTCCCAATTGCTTGAGCAGGGCGATCAGGCGAATGATTTCCTCACTTTCCCCGGAATAGCTCAATACAATCGCGAGATCCTCCGCCCGCAAACGGCCCGCGTCGCCGTGAACCGCTTCGGCGGCATGAAGAAAATGGCTTGGCGTGCCGGTGGACCCCAGTGTCGCCGAGATTTTTTGCGCTACAATCCCCGCTTTTCCGATTCCCGTCAACACCACAGAACCCCGGCATTCATAAATCATCCTGATTGCCCGAAGGAACTGCTCGTCGAGGGAATCGGCCAACTGGGCGAGAGCCTGGGCCTCCCGCCGAACCAACTCTTTTGCCTGCTGTAATTGTTCAGACTCGGCCATACAGTACCTTTCCTGCCGAATGAAACCAACGTTCGGATTATCCCCTTATTATGGCCGGACCGCCCCGTTCCGTCAAGTATTACTCGGGCCCCGCCTGGACCCCGCCCAGAAGCATCCCCATGTCCATCGGAGAGGTTTTATTTGACCGTATAGGAAAGAGTCAGGGTGGCGCTCCAATTGTCCCGGGAGCCTGCGCCGGGAGTTGGAATCAAGGCCAGCTGCGTGCACTGCAAATCGGAATAATTCCGCTCGGCGTGGTCGATAAATTTGGCAATTTGCAGGAGATATCCATCCGGCTGGGAGGAGGGTTTGGAGCTTTCCCCGCGGGAAATGTTTTCTTCGGCAATGCCGGCGGCCCTGGCACACTCCTGAACCGAGGAAATTCCGCTGAAATTCCTGCCGGAGGTTCCCAAGGAGGAATCCCGGAGCATCTTGATCTGGGAAGCGTACCGCATGGAGTCCCGGACATTCTGAATCTGAAATCTCGCCTCCTGGCGGGTATTTCGCATGTGAACAAAAGACATCAAAAGCACAATCGCCAAAAGAGCGGGAGCGGCAATCGCCAGCGTCTGCGGTTGCCGGAGATATTGTTTGAATTGTTCAACCATTACCGTTTTTTCCTTTCCGAAGCTCCCGAATCTTCCGCCTTTCTCACGCGAATCGGCAAATTGAAGCTTCGCCGGGACGGTCCCTGCCCCTGCGAGCGTGCAGCGCTTTGTTGAATTACAAAATCCCAGTTCACCGCCTCCAGGGGAGAATCCTTTTTTCGAATCCCGTCCCCCAGCTTGACCAGTTCATCGAGAGAAGGAACGGACCCGGTAAGATTGGCCGAATCGGTATCGACCTGAAGCTGCTCAATCCAGAGATCAAAGGGTTTCGGCATTTTATTCAGAAGATTGACCAGCAGGAGAAGAACATTTCCCGCGGAATTGGAAAGACCATAACCCGATGAGGATCGGCCTGTTTTTCGCATGGACGCCGCCTGAGTTTTCAGTTTTTGGGGAATGGAGAACAGCGCACGGGGAGGTTTCTGATCGGGATTCGCATCTTTCCAGGCCTGCTGCAAATCTTCCTGCGACCGCTCCACCATGCGCTGATATCGATCCTTGTAAAACACCGTTAAAAAAAGCAAAACCAGAAACATCACGGAAAGGCAGGCAGACAGAATATACAGAGACTTTCTTTGGGCTTTTAACAGAGATTGCGGCTTCAGGTCACCCACGCGAAAATCCGTGGGTGCGGGACCCAGAAGCCATTGCACCGCGGCGCCCATCGCCATGGCGCGGGCCGGATCCCTCTGCAGCAGGGAATGTGGCCGGAGCGCCAGCGAACCCGTCAGGCAGGAAAGCCATGGCGCCGGAATATTTCCGGGATGATAATAAAGATCTTCGGGCTGCTGTTCCTCGGACAGCAAGGAAAGACTTCGATGCAATTCAACCCTCAGCGATTGTTCGGGAGACTCGTCCGGACAAAACAGGAATGTTCTCCCCAGAATCATCCGATGTTCGCCGTCAAGAAACAGAAGATAACAGGTACTGCGAAGAATCCCCAACAGCAGAAAAGGCCGTCCTTTCGGAAGAGATTCGAAATGAAGAGCATACTGGCGCCAGGTTTCCAGATCCGGCTGTGCGGCAAGGGGATCCAGCCCCGCGTCATGAAAAGCGTTCAACTGCTGCTGAAGCGGCTGCCGCTTGGTGGAATACACCATCAGGTCCGTTCCCTCCGAAGAGGCGGACACCGGGTGGAACGAAGCCGCCAGCTCCTCCCCCTCCAGGGCGAACAACTCCTCCGCATCGAACCGAAGGGTCTGCTGAATCTGCTTGAGATCGCGAAATTGACTGTGATGAAACTGGATTTGATAGCATCGGCTGTCCAACGCCAGCGCCACTGGAGGAAGCGGTTCATCGCCGGCGACAAGATTCTGTCGGAGCGACTCCGCCATCGCCGCTATCGCGGAATCCGGCGCATCGGAAGGAGCCGGAATGATCCATTCCCGCTGATTGAGAAACGCATCCCCCTGCTGTTCAATCAGAACCGCCGTGAGGGAGTGAAGGTCTGTATAGAGGCCCAGGCAGCGATTATGCAAAGCTTAGTCTCCTGCAAAAGCAGAAATCGTTTTAATCTGATTTTTATCCAAATACAAGCCCGCCGTCATGGTGTAATGCGTTCGCCCCCGCCGCGCCGTGATCTTCAGGGAAAACGTGTCGCTCTTGGCGATACAGAGAGGTTGAATGGATGCCGCAACATCCGGATCCAGTCCTTCAACCATATTCAACTGGCTGGGATTCGCAAATGGTATGCCCGCCCGCCGGTTGACAATGGCCTGCGCCATGGCTTCCGTCAGCCCCAGCGGCGCAAACATCGCGAACAGAAGATCCGGCGAGGCCGTATTGATATTCACGCGATAATGCCCCCACAGCCCGGTGTAATCCGTTGGCGTCAATTCCTCCGGGGAGACAGGCTCCTCCGGGGAGGAAGAAGATATTTCCCGCAAAAGGTTCTGGCAGGGTTGAATCAGAGGCAGATGATCGGGGCTTTGATGGGCCTTTTTCAGCCACGCTTGACAGAATTTTCCCATTTCCGTGCGCCGCAGTTTTTCATCGGACCGTCTCTTGTCCGGATTTTTTGGAGTCCAGCGGGCGCGAAATCCCCTGGCAGGGGTATTTTTATCCGTTCTGGAGGTTTCCGCCGGGGCGGTTTTCTGCTCCTCTGCGGCGCTGTAAATCCGAAGATCGTCAGGGGGCAAATCCAGGCTTCGGCCCAGGGAATCGGCCAGGTCCGCGGCGATGGAACTGGTGTTCGCTGCGGTGTTGAACCGCTGGAGATAATATTGGTATTGTTCCCGGACCGTCCGCAGAGGAACGCCGCCTACCTCTTCGAAAGGCGAGCGAATCAGCCAGAGAATCGGCCATTTCGCATTTTCATCGAACATGACAACTTCCACCTCCGTTTCACCGACTTTCATGGTATATTCAGACAGCAGAAACGGGATAGCGGGAGCGGCGGGCTGATTTTCAGGCTGGCTTTCCGCGGGAGCCTGGAGAACCTGGTTGGGATCGGCGCCGGAGGCGATCCGCTTTTCCGCCTCTTCAAAACTGATCTCCTCCACAGGATTCGGGAAACCTTCCGCACCTCCCTCCGGAGTGTTCGTTCCGTCAATCGGCTTTTCCAGAATACCTTTGATGCGGAGGGAGCTGGCAATGACCGCGGATTCGGCGGCGTAGCGGCACTGCAGCATTTCGCGCTGAAAACCGCTGGCTCGAAGGCGCAAAACCGCATCCAGCTGAAACCGCGTAATCCCGAACGCCAGGACCACCAGCGCCATCAGGGTAAACAGCAGCGTAATGCCGCGACGCGGAGATATGTATGGCTTTCTCTTCATAGTTTTCGCTACTGCTGGAACCGCTGCACGCAAAAAGTTCGTGTAACCGGATTCACCCGATCCGGATCGCGACGATCATCCCGAAACACGGACGCCTGGACTTTCACAATCCGGATTTTTTGATGTTCCTCGGCAGGCTGACCTTTTTCATCCAGCAGAGTCACCGCGAACGAGGCGACATTTTCACACAAGGGGATGAACCGGGGTTTTTCCGAAGCGCCGGGAAGCGTTTCACGGCGGCAAAGAAGAAGATCCTCCTCCTCGGTTCGAAATACCGATATCCAGTCCACCTGGGAGGCCTGGGAAGGATTCTGTTCGAATTGCTGACGAATCTTCAAATGCGACAGCTCGCCCTGACTGTAGGTTTGCTGCTCCACCGTGAGGGTCATATTCTGCGTTGAATAGCGGGTAATATCGTCCATCAGCAGATCCAGGCGTTGTATGACGT
>CAZOTP010000084.1:10221-12167 GCA_964582655.1 uncultured Pirellulales bacterium
GCAGAGCTGCAATCCCGCCTGCTGCTCCAGGCCGCTGTCAAAGTATGCAATTTGTTCCGTGGTCTGATACATCAGAGCGGTTACCGAAGCCATGACGATGGAAACGATGAACAAGGTGACCAGAAGCTCCAAAATGGAAATGCCCCCCTGCCGAATGGATTTCGGATGGGAGGGGACTCGCAGGGCCTGTACAACATTGTCGAGCATAGCCATCTCATGCAGGATCTATTTATTCCCCGGCGCTGGTTCCGCGGATTCCTGAGGAAGGTTGAGCATCTCGGCCATATCGGCCGGAGACCCTTCTGTTTCAAACATTTTCTGTAAAATTTCATCAAAGGTGGGCTCGCGGCCGAGAGTTTTACGAAGTTCTTTGAGCCATTCGGGATCTTCCGCCTCCTGGGGCCCCTGGGTCACCGCCAGGCTGCCTTCCGAAAGAGGCTTCAGCGCTGCGATATAACGAATCAGCTCCACGGCGGGAACCTTTTCAGTTCCGGACCGCCAGCGGGTATATTCCTCTTCGTCCCATTCCGCCGCTTCTTCCTCGTCCGGCTCTGCCGCAGCGATATCCTCGGAAGTCCAGCCTTCTTCTCCGTCATCGTATTCCACGATGACTTTGGCTTCGATCAGGGTGTTGGATAAATCGGGCTTGGGCGCTTCCTCCCCGATGGGAACCCGCTTCAGCTCCATTTTCCAGGTAAATAATGGTTCTTCTTCATCCTGTCCCTGCATTTCCGCCGGATCGGGCTCCTGATTCGCCGCCAGAAGCAGTTCGATCTTTTCCTGGGCAATCGCCAGCGCGCGGGCGCGAATCGATTCACGGACAATCCGTTCCGTCATTCTCTGATAACTGACCAGAAATCCCGTCAGAATCATTCCCAGCAGCACAACGCTCGCCATCGCCTCCACGAGAGTAAACGCGCGCAACAATCGCGTCGGGAAAAGGAGCGGCGCATTCCCGAAACGTCCGTCAAATCGGCGTGGATATCGAAAGCTCTTCATAGGTTTCCAGTAAAAACAAAGGCGTGCGGCTCTCCGCCACCCGAGGCGTAAAACGATCGCACCGAACAAAACGATGCAGATTATTCCGGTCGTCCAGCAGGTAAAACAGGACCGATTCGCTCCATCCTCGCGGCGTCACATGCAGGACAATCTCGCCGGAATACTGCCTGGAGCCGTCTTCCCTTTCCACTTCCTCGATATAGCACCAGTCCAGAGACTGCTGTTCAATAATCGGTTCGCTTTCCATGTCATTGTAGGAATCTTTCTCATTGGCTTCGAACACGGTGTAAAAGCCGTCGGTCACATCGAGAACCACGGCCACGGTTTTGCCGGAATACGCCGCATAATCCGCCGCGGTTCGAAGGGTGCGCGTAAAGCGCCCCAGATCGTCATCGAGCCGGGCGCGGCGGGAGGCTTCGACCACGTTGACCGAAACCAGCCCGAACAAAAACGCGATCAGCGTCATCGCCAGCATCAGCTCGATCAAAGCAAACGCACCGGCCCAGCCTGGCCGGTTTGGGCGGGAGAAAAGGACCCGATCAAAGTCCCTCTTCCTTGCCGGATTCCGCCAGATCGGAATTGTAAATATCCGCATCTTCACCTTGACCACCTTCCTTGCCATCGGCGCCGTAACTGAATATGTCATACTTGCCGTACTGGCCCGGATACACGTACTGATATTCGTTGCCCCACGGATCCCGGGGAAGCTCGTTCACGTTGGTCAGATAGCCCTCCGGATCCGCACCGATGCCGCCGGGCGGGTCAATCAGCGCCATCAGCCCATCGGCATCAGAGGGATACTGACCGGTGTCCATGTGAAACGATTCGATGGCCTGGTCGAAGATTTTAATTTGGGCTTTGGCGGTGACAATGCGGGCTTTTTTCATTTTGCCGACAACATTTACGCCAACGATACCGGCCAGCATACCAATAATTAATACAACCAC
>CAZOTP010000085.1:0-12147 GCA_964582655.1 uncultured Pirellulales bacterium
GGAAATCTCCGTCTTGAGGGTCCGTAGCCGTAAAAATCGGCTCTCCCACCGAAACAGGGTGAACATTTTCCACCATTGCATACCAGTGGGATCCGCCGTCAATCGTGGCCTGCAACTGAAAATCCAGCTTGCTATAACGATATCCGACATTTCGGCCCCATGCATCCACCATCATGCACTGCGTTCCCTCGTCCGTAACATCAATGGTATCGCTGGAAGGATCATTCCACGCCGAACGAAGGGTGGTTGTCATCTGATGAATCGCGTTTCGGGCGGAAACGCTGACCGACGCCAAATCGTGGTTTACCTTGTAGCTCTTCAGGGCCGCATCGAACGCAACGGCGGTGGCCCCCAGCAAAAGAGCCATAATCGCCAGCGAAAGAAGCACCTCGATGAGGCATAATCCCGATCGGAGACGCCGACGGGCGGGTTTTGCGGAAAGGTGTCGCCGAATCATGTTTTGTTTTCCTTTATAATTCGCTATAGGTGCTGCTGTCACAATTGATCACAATCGGAGTTTTAATCCCGCTGGGGAGCATTTTGCTTTTATCCGGAACGATATTAATCGTGCCGATATCCCCGAGTTCGACGGTTTCGGAACCGCCGTCGCCCAGCGTGGCGCCGATGTTGGTGACGTATCCGCTGCTGTAAGGGGTCGTATCAAACATGGAGATAATCGTTCCGTAAATATCGGCGTTTCCCCGGATATCCACAATGCCTCCGATAATCGCGCCGGTCAACTGGTTCGTGTTCCCGGCGATCGGCGTCGTGTTTCCCAGGTTTACGTTAAAATGCGGCGCCAGAATCGTCGCTTCCGCCAGAGCGGCATTGTTGAATGTCGCCGAACCCGTGAAATACAGGCAATTTTTTCTCCAATCGAACGGCTGCGGGGCATTGGTGACAATCGCCCCGTTGAAATTACAGTTATCAAAGCGGATGTTGTTCGTATAGGACGTGCTGGTCGCGCTGCAATCGACGTACAAGATTCCGTTGAATGTGCAATTTTTGAAGACCGCGTTGTTATTGCTCGATATTTTGATATTCGTATAGGTCTGGTTTTGGTACACATTTCGCGTCAGCTTTAAGCCGCCGCTGGGGCTTGGCAAGCTATAGTTTCCCACGGCGTGAGGAAAATATTCCGTTGCTTTGGTGCTCGATGTGGACAGGGATGTAAGACCGATTTTATAAGCTGTGGTATTGTAATCCTCGATGCTCATCCCGGGCATGTTCTGGTATGGCGTATCATAATTTATACCCCGATGATATCCCTGGATTTCATCCTCCGGAGCGTAATAGCGATCCTCATAATTATCGGTAATCGGATTGCCGTCCGCATCGACGGGCAGCCCATCCTCGTTCAGCGTTTCCATCTGCACGCCGGCGGCCAGCATATCCGAACGCGACAGGATCGTATTGATTTTCCCCTCCACGCGGGAATCGCTGGTCATGTTGAAGGGGGATATTTCCGGCCGGTCCCAGGAACTGAAAATATCGCCATGAATCGTGGAATCCCCGGTAATCCACATACGACCCCGCGTGGCAATGGCGTATTCCAGTGTCTTATTTTGTTTCTGAATGGGAAAGTACATGCGAACCGAGCGGCTTGTCAAACCCGTATAGCCGGTGCTGGTTACCATCAGTTGATTCGGATGGTCCGTATCCCCGGCGACAAAGTCGAACCGGATGGCAAATCGGGTATTGCTCGTGGTATCGGAAAGTCGAATTCCTCCGCTGGAAGGAACTTGCAGAACATAACTGCCGCTGTCCCATGCAATTCCCTGCCCTTCCAGAATGTCCGATCCCGCCAGCAGGGATTGCACATGGGTTGCAAAATACCCGAACGATTCGCGGGCTTCGGTTTCACTGACGGTATTGACCATGGTATTGGCTTCCGCCGGGGGAACATAGCTCCGCACCAGATAGAGGGCGTATTCCAGTCCGGACTCCGCCGCCGACTGCGTCGCGACTACATCGCGATAATTGGTGGCCATCTTGACATTGACACTGCTCATCGCGGTAAACGCGATGGACAGCACCGAAAACAAGGTTACAAAGAACACTGCTAAAATCGAGCTGCCTCCCCGACGATTCCTTTTGTATTGATTCATATGCCTTCCATTCCCTATCTTGTATTTCACCGTTTCATTCCCACGATTTTGTTACGATATATGTTATCAAGCTGCCATTTTCACATTTCAACATACTGATCCGCATTTCTGGCAAGAATAATCTTGGTATTGACTCCCATCGGCATAAGTTTCTCGGGAGATGGAGTAATGTGTACAGCGCCCTGCACCGAGGGAACACCGCCCTGCCAGTTGTCATAAAAACCAATATTGGTGGTCAACAACTCGGATCCTTTATATACCATGGGATCATACATGGAGTAAACGGATCCGTCAATATCCACATTTCCGCGTATGCCAACGGTTCCCCCGACAATCAGGCCGGTTACTCCCGTAATCGTATCCGATGCCTGGGTATTGCCCAGGTTGACGTTGAAATTAGGCGTCAGCACCGTGGTTTCATCTGTAATTGAGTGGTTAAATACCGTATTCCCTGTGAAATAGAGTGTATTCAGCTTCCAGACAAAATCGGGAGGCGTTCCGGTCACAATCGGACCGTTGAAAACACAGTTGTCGAATCGGACATTGTTGGTACCGTTGCCCGACACATCGATATAAACTACACCGTCAAATACACAGTTTTGAAACAGCGCGTTGCGCCCCGCCGCCACTTTGATGTCTCCGCTATAGGTCTTGTTCGCATACACCTGGCGGTTGAACGCAATACTGTTGGCGTTAAGCGGCTGAGCGTACGAACCTGCGGCGTGAGGAAAAAATTCTGTAACCGTCTTCCCGGAGGCGGGAAGATTCTGCGCTTTATCGATATACATGCTGGTATTGAAATCGGTCAATTCAATATCCGGTTGGTTATAGGCGATTTTATCATAGACCCCCTGAATGCCGTCGAGAGGCAGTTCCCCCTCGCTGAGTATGGTTCCCAGATCGCCGTTCACAACGGCGCCTGTCTCCAGCAGAATGGGGTCCGACTTCGCCAGATTGGTCCAAGTGCTGAGGATATCCCCGTTAATAACAGAATCTCCCGTGATCACAACGGGGCTTTCGCTGGCAATCGCATAACAAAGCAGCGAATTATCCTTTTTAATAGTATAGGAGATTTGCACCGTACGGGTAATGACTCCCTTTCTTCCAACACTGGTGACTTGTATCATATGAGGATCACTGACATTCTGAACAAAGGTGAGAGCAAAGGTTTCATCCTTAACATTGGATAGACATAGAGATGGAAACGTTATAGTATGAGTTGTTTCTGTGGTGGAATATGTGTGATAAAAATCACTGTTTGAGTTGGTATAAACTATATTTTGAATATATTTTTCAAACAAAGAAAACAAGGCTATGGCTTCGTCAGCAGATACGGTGTTATAGCAGGTTTTCCACGTTTCATCGCGTATATAGCCATAGATCAGGCAATGCGCATAAGCCAGACCTGACTCCGCCATGGATTGTGCTGCAACCACATCTCTGTAGTTAGTTGCCATTTTGACATTGACACTGCTCATCGCGGTAAACGAAATAGAAAGCACCGAAAACAAGGTTACAAAGAACACCGCTAAAATCGAGCTGCCTCCCCGACGGGATCGTATTCTGCGTTTCATGATTCGATCCTTTCTTTACATGGGATTATCCAAGTCGGGGTATGCGCTAACGGCTCCGAAGCCAGCGTAAACGGGACACTTCCATACTGTTTTTTATGACCACCGCCGTCAGCATATAGGCCTGCGGATCCGGACCGATATAGGTCGTCAGATCGTCCGGATTAACGGCGGTAACAACGAGAGTCTGCTGGTACTCCCCCAAACCGGCGACAGCAGTGCCATTAGCATCCACTCCCTGATAGGTCCTTCCGTTATAAGCGGACAGATTTTCAAACGCCACATCGTCAGTCATCGCGCGCAGTTCGCCGGCCAGGTACACAGCCTTGGAGAGATTGTCGCCATGGGCGTTGACCTGGGTTCCGGCGCCAAATACGGTCATCAACGCCGCGACGCCAAGACCGATAATCATGATGGCAAACATCGCCTCGATTAACGTGAATCCGGAACAGGGACGCCTTCGATCTATATTACGGTTCATCTCTCAACCTTTCACCAGGCTGGACAGCTTGAAGATCGGCAGGATGATACTCATCGCGATAAAGCCGACGATCACACCCATGACCACGATCATCAACGGCTCAATCAGGGCGGTCACGGCCCGAATGATATTTTTCAGTTCTTTCTGATAGTACTGGCTGATATCCTGAAGGACTTCCGCCAGCTTACCGCTTTCTTCACCGCTGCTAATCATCTGAACAACGCTTCGGGGCAGAAGGCTTGTCTTCATCAAGGGAGCGGAAATTTTCTTTCCCTGCTTGACGGATACGTACACATTTCGCCACATGTCCTTGAACATCGTATTCCCGGAAATATTGGCCGTGATATTGATCGTATCCAGCATGGGAACGCCGGCATTGACCAGCTCTCCCATCGTATGGAGGCTTCGGGAAATATACAAACATCGGCAGAGCTTGCGGAAAATGGGAAGTTTCAGCTTGATGCTGTCCCACCAGATGCGTCCCCACTTCGTGTTGATGATCCAGAGAAAAGACCAGATCAGGCCGGCCGCGCCGAGGATAAACAAATACCAGAACTGCCTCATGGTGGAACTGAGGAACAGAATCACTTTGGTCGGCGCAGGCAGAGCCGCTTCCTTGCCCTCAAAAATCACAACGAATTTCGGCAGCACAAACGTTAGCAGGAACACCGTCGTGGAAACCGCCAGCACGCCGATAATAATCGGGTAAATCATCGCGCCGCGAACCTGGGCCCGCGTTTCGATCTGCTGGGCCAGATATTCCACAATGCGCTCCAGCATGGAGCCGAACGAACCGGACAATTCCGACGCCCGAACCATATTGATATACAACGGACTGAAAATCTTCGGGTATTTACTCAGGGCCTCCGAAAACGGCTTTCCGGCTTCCACATCCCGTTTGATCTGCTGGAGAACGGTGCGGAATTTCTGGTTGTCCACCTGGTCGGCGATTCCTTCCAGCGCGCTGCGGATATTAATACCCGCCTTGATCATCACCGCCAGCTGGCTGGTAAAGTTCAGGACATCCTTGGCGGACGGTCCGGTTTGGATATTCAGCGCCAGAAGTCCCTGCAGCCCGGTCCGTTTTACCGCCGTCAGTTCGCTGAGCGTAAGGATATATCCGCCCTGGCCGCGGAGCATCTGCGCCGCCGCGCCGGGATTCGCCGCCGCAATGACGCCGGCGTTGACCTGTCCGGAAGGTTGTCGGATTTCATATCGATAATTCGGCATACGTTTTCCTTGTTCCTCAAACCGGCGAATCGGGTTGGTCCGCCGGCCGGCTGCCCGCCTGGTGCTTTATGCGCTCAGAGAACGGCTTAATTTCTCCGGATGGGATGCATGGGCGATCGCATCTTCGCGGGAAATCTGCCCGTTGAAATACAACTGGCTGATGCAGGTATCGAGAGTCTGCATCCCCATCGCGCGGGAGGTTTCAATCACGTTGGGGATTTCAAAAATCCGATTTTCGCGAATGCAGTTTCGCACCGCCGGTGTACACATCATGAATTCCACTCCCGGCACCATGCCCGGTTTGTCCACACGTTTGAAAAGTCTCTGGCTGATGACCGCCTGCAGGGTGTTCGCCAGCATGGAACGGATCTGATTCTGCTGCCCGCTGGGATATATATCGATGATACGTTCGATCGTCTGGGATGCGTTGATGGTATGCAGCGTGCTTAGCACCAGGTGGCCGGTTTCCGCCGCCGTAATCGCCGCCGACGTCGTTTCCAGATCCCGCATTTCACCGACAAGAATCACATCGGGGTCCTGACGCAGGGCATGCTTCAACCCGGAGGCAAAAGTCGGGCAATCGCTTCCAATCTCACGCTGCTCAATTACGCACTTATCGCTGGTAAGCACATATTCAATGGGATCTTCCAGCGTAATGATGTGTTTTCGATAGATTTTATTGACGGCGTCGATACAGCTGGCCATGGTGGTGCTTTTTCCGGATCCGGTATCTCCGGTTACCAAAACCAGACCTCGCGTCATATGAACCACCCGCATAATGGCTTCCGGCAGATTCAGATCCGCCAGCGCCATGACATGGTCTGGAATCGCACGGAAGGCAATGGCGATATTTCCCCGCTGGAAGTGGGCGTTAACACGGAAGCGTCCCTTGCCGGGGACTTCCGTGGAAAAATCCAAATCCCGCTTTTCGAGGAATTGTTCGAATCGCTTGTCGGAAATCATTTCCCGCAGAAGACCTTCCACACTTTCCGGGGTAATTTCGGGATAATTGGTTTCCTGCAAAATCGTATGAATACGCAACAACGGCGGTGCGCCGACCAACACATGAATATCGGACGCTCCGCTGTTCAACGCGGTGATGAGAATATCCTGCAAATGCGACACTGTCGTCTCCTTGTATTATACCGTGCTTTCCGTAACCTTCATAACTTCTTCAATCGTGGTCAACCCCGCCTGTACTTTTCGGAATCCGTCGTCCCGGAGAGTAATCATGCCCCGTTCCCGACAAATGCGCCGCAGTTCCGTGACAGAGGGATTTTTCGTAATCATATCCCGATATACATCATCCAGCGACATCAGTTCGTACAGACCCAGTCGCCCCTGATATCCTGTATGCCGGCAGTTCTCGCAGCCCGCCCCCTGGTATAAATTTTCTGTCGAAAATCCGTACATTTTCATATATTCGGCATATTCTACACTGGGTTTATAAGGCGTTTTGCAGTGGGCACAGATTTTGCGCACCAGCCTCTGTGCGAGCACCGCGTTTGCCGAAGCGGCAATCAGGTAGGGTTCCACGCCGATGTTGATCAGGCGGGTAATGCTGCTGGGAGCGTCATTGGTGTGAAGCGTCGAAAGCACCAGATGACCCGTCAGTGAGGCTTGCACGGCAATTTTCGCGGTTTCCGCATCGCGTATTTCCCCCACCAGGATTACATCCGGGTCCTGCCGGAGCAGAGACCGCAGCGCCGCCGAAAACGACATTCCGATCCGATCATGCACCTGGACCTGGGTAACGCCTTCGAGCTGATATTCCACAGGGTCCTCAACGGTGGAGACGTTTAGCCTCTGCAAATCCATCGTCCGGAGACAGGAATACAGGGTGGTGCTCTTTCCGGATCCCGTGGGGCCGGTGACCAGAATAATCCCATGGGGCTGCTGAATCTGATGCTGCAATATCGCCAGGGTGTCCTCTCCGATTCCCAGACTGGATAAGGACAATTTGGAAACCGAGTCGTCAAGAATTCGAATCACCACTTTTTCGCCATGGGATCCCGGCAGAGTCGAAACGCGCATATCGATATTCCGGCTGTTGATCAGAACTCGAATGCGGCCGTCCTGGGGCAATCGGCGTTCGGCGATATCTAGATTCGCCATGATCTTGATACGCGAAACAATCGCGGCATGCATGCCGTGGGGAGGGGAAATCGTTTCAAAAAGCACCCCGTCGATTCGGTATCGAACCCGGAGTTTCTTGTCCCCCGGTTCGATATGAATATCCGAAGCTCCTTCCTTCAGGGCATTGGAAAAAATATAATTGACGAATTTGATGATTGGAGAATCACCCGCCGCCCGTTCCAGGTCCGCGATATCTTCTTCCTTGGTGTTGAGAATTTCGATTTCATCTTCGCCAATATCGTGAATGATTTCATCAATCTTGAAACTGGAATCCGTCGTATCGAATCGGTGCAGAATCGTCCGTATATTTTCCGACGTCCCCACGCGAACGGCAATCGGCATGCGAACTTTCCGCTGCACTTCATCCAGAAGAAACACATTGGTAGGATCGGATGTCACAACCGCCAGTTTCCCGTTTTCCACGTTCAAAGGCAAAATATGATGAGCTTCAATATACGCACGATCCAGCAGCCCCAGCGCCCTGGGATTGACCATATCCTGCGTGATCCGCACAAACGGCAATTCATACTGCTGGGCCAGGCACGTCAGCAGATCCTCCTCGGACACCACTCCCATATCCAGAAGAATCTGCCCCAGCCGCTTTTTGGGGGTTTTGGCGTGGACACGCCGCGCCTGCTCGAGCTGCTCGTTGGTGAGAATCCCCCTCTGCTGGAGCTGCTCTTCGATCGTAAAAACGTTGGATGCCCCTTCCGCTTCCTCGGGGGACCAGATGTCGTGAAGAGCGTCTTCATTGGAACAGCCCACGGCAAAGCCCTTCGAAGAGCTTTGGGGTCCGGCTACCCATTGATCCAGTTGTTTCCGATCCAACATATTCTTCTTCCGCTGCGAAGGAGTGTCCTATCCGGCCGTTTTACATCTGAAGAACAAATTCCATATTTTCGGCCATGAGCACCACGCGCCCCTCGGTAATCTGTCGCACCTCGAACGTTTCGACTTTCTGTCCTTCGGAATAAATCTGCCCGTTAATCAGGCATCGCGATTTTCCATTGGTTTGATGCAAAATGGACTGCAGCCGCAGACCAGCCAGTTTTCCATTCAGTTCTTCGCGAAGTTTAGCCACGACGGCATCCGGTGATTCCCCGGGGGGGGTATTTTTAGCCTGGGTTTGCTGCCGTTCGAACGGATCGCGTTTCAGATCATCCACTCCCACCTGTTGGTTGGTGGGATAATCATAAAACACCTTTACCATCTCTTCCGTATTTTTGAACATCTCCGCGGCTTTATTCTGCTGATCTTTGCCCACCAGTTTTTTGAGGGCCTCATCCACACGATCCTCCACCGCCTTGGTTTCCTGTTTGGGCGGAGCCGGTTTTTTCACCTTGCCAAAAATAAACATTGCGCCAACTCCCATTGCGCAGGCCAAAAACAGAAGAAGCGTCGCTTTTTGAAGGGACGAATGTGAGGATTCCGCCGCCAACGTTTCCGACTCCTGCGTATCCGCGGGCATATTCCAGTCCTGGTTGGGATTCTGGCTCAATTCGGTTTTTTCGTATTCCTTATTCATAACCATCAAACTCCTGCTCTATCGGGGTTTTCCGGGGATTTCCGTTCAGATTTTCTGCGTATTCCGTTTTTCGGACTGATCAAAAAAGATGCTGAGCGTAAATTTCGCAGACATTTTACTCTGCATGTCCTTGTTTTTTTCCAGAACCATGTTGGTGATCCGGGTAATTCGCGGCATTTTTTCAATATTCAGCAAAAACTGGTAAAATGAATCGAAATTGCCTCCCACTTCCATTTGAATGGGCTGTTCCGAATAGGCGGTGCAGGGCTGAGTCTTCAAGGTCTGAAACAGTTTGGTATCCAGCCGATGCTCTTCAGCAATGCGAGTCACCTGGTCGAGCACTTTATGAATTTCATGCTGGGGCGGCAGTTTGTCCTCAAAAAAGGATACCGCATTTTTCAGCTTCTCCACTTCCTCGTTGAGATTCTTGATCCCAACGAGAGCTTTTTGCAGTTTCGCCAGTTTTTGCGTTTTTTCCTGAACCAGCGCCTGCTGTTTTTGGATGTGCAGATTGGCCGGCTGGAACACCCAGTAATAGGCCCCCGCCGGAATCCCCATCAGAAGCAGAACAAATAACAACTCGCGTATTCCAAATTTCATGAGAGTATCCTTATATTACATGCCATAAACTTGGGCCGATCGCGCCATCTGCACATCGGCTTCACTTGCCTTAGCGGCGGGATCCAGATGGATCTGCAGCTTGAATTTGCGAAGCGATTCTTCCTTCTCCACGCATTCTTCCGAAAAGATCAGATTCACCTGCGTAAAGAAATTGCATCGGTTCAAATTAGATATCAATTGAGCCACCTGAATATCTGAACCGGCCAGGCCCATCATCTCGAGTGTGGTTTTAAACTGGAGCGGTTCGGGAAGCTCTTCCTTTTTTTCCTCTTTGGGATCATTGGTTTTCTTTTTGTTTTTGGGTTTTTCTTTGGTTTTTGCCGTCGCCGATTCCTGCTTTTTGCAGTCCAGTTTAATATCCAGAAGCGAGACACCGGCCGGCAGATCGTTGGTCAGAATCGCCAGCAGCAGGGAGCGGGGGACGGTTTCCATCAGCGAGGCGCTGACGGACGCCTTCTGCATCATCTGGTTCTTTTTCTTTTCCAGTTCTTCCAGCTGCTTCAGAGATTCGCTCGCCTGGGCCATATCCTGATTGACCCGCTCCACCTGTTTGTCAATATCCCGCTGCCTCTTCTCCGTGACCATAAATCCGCCCGCCACTCCCGTCATCACGATGAAAAACAGCCCCAGACAAATAATGTTGGTCCTCTGCTGGGCTTTCTTCTCGACATAATCTTCCGGCAAAAAATTCACCTTGTTCATTCGACTTTATCCTTTCGGTGCGTTCATGGATCCCAGGCTCAGTCCCAGCGCAACCGCCCAGTCGGCGTGGCAATCATTTTCCATCAAATCACTGTGCCGCCCATATCGGCTTGCCGGAGACAACCGCACTAGCGGATCTCCCAGCTGCGCCGGCAATCGAAGATGCTGCGCGATGGACTGACACAGCATCCGGATCTTTGACAATCCGCCGAGAAATATGATTTTCTGAACGGGATCCGCAGAAAACATCAAATCGTGATAACGGATGCAGCTTTTCAGCTCTTCGCACATCGCCTGCGTCTGCTCCTGTATTACCGCCTGAACCGTTTCCCGTTCCGAATCGGCGACCGCCGCGGAGCAGGCGGAACCGGAAGAGGATGCGTTTTGGAATTTAACAGCCGCCGAACCTGCGGCGGATTCATACCCGGTATTTCCCGACGCCGCCTGCGCGAATAATTCCGAAGATTTCGATTCAGAAATTCCCAGCGATTTGGAAATCGACTGCAAATAGGCTCTGGCCGCTATGGGAACACTTCGTGTGAACACAATCTGACTGCCATGGGATATAACCACCTTGGTGCTTTCCAATCCCAAATCCACAAATACTATGCGCAAAGAATTTTTCTCTGCCCGTTCAAATAAATGCGCAAAACTGTTCAGCAGGGCGTTGTTTTCCACGTTGACCAGCTCGACTTCCAGCCTGGCCCGTTCCAGCATCTTCAATTGCTGCTCCACAATCGTTCGCGGCGCCGCCATTACAATCACTTCCAGCTTCGCCTGATCCCCTTCATAGACCTCTCCGGCCACAATGTGACGGACCAGCGCCCGATTAATATCAAAGGGAACCTTGTCCTGGACTTCCCAGGGCAAGGCCTTTTTCAACTGTTCTTCATCCATCTTGGCCATCCGAACATGCTGGATCAGCATATCTCTCGCGGGCAGGCAAGTTACCGCTTTTCTCCCCCGAAAGGGTTTCTCCGAAAGCAGTTCCTTAATGGTTTTTGCATACCAGTCCTGCTTTCCTGCCACATCCTGCCGCAATTCCGGAGGAACATCGCGGTATGCCGCCGCCAGCAATCCCAGTTCGGCATCATCCTGACACAACTGAATCATCTTCAGCCGGCTGGATCCCAGGTCGATTCCTATCGGATAAACCTTTTTTCGCAATAAGGTAAACATCAAACAGCGCCTCCTACATTACACTATCAGGCAACTCAACTATAAATTACAGTCTATACATGGGCAAATCCCCCGGGAGGTTTCCCTCCCTTCTATCTATTTTTTCCATCCCTGTTTTCTTCTCCAATCCTTCCAAACATTCCAGAGCATACATTCCTCCTGCCTATCCGACTCCTCCACCGATTGTAGTCCCCCCTACATTCGCCCCTTCTTGCGTACGCCGACCGTATATTTCTCACCATTGAAATACTTCGTAAAATCGGTATGATACCACCAGACCGAACTTTACATGGCCCCAATAAGGTCCCATAATATCCATATGGCTGATACGGAAGAAAATCTGGTGGAACGCATAAAAAAACCGAAACTTCAGTTCTGTTCCCCGGGAATCCCTGTGACAGGGTGGATGGTTTCGATTGCCATACACCTTATATTATTCGCCATGTTCCTGGCTGCACGTCCCGGAACCGCGACACCTCCTCCAGCCCCCCCATCCGCCCATGGATTCGTCGAAAATCCGGTAAATCCCTTGATGACCGAACCGTTGATTTCTGACCTAAAAATTGGCCCCCTCAGTTCGCCGCCAATGACCGC
>CAZOTP010000086.1:0-12146 GCA_964582655.1 uncultured Pirellulales bacterium
GGGTAGGTTCGGGGGGGTGGGGGGGATTGTTTCGTTTGACTTCATCTTGCAGGTGGGGGCGGGGACGGGGCTGCTGTACCTGGTGCGGTGGTTCTGGTGGCGAATCAATGCCTGGTGCGAGGTGGTCGCGATGATCAGCTCGTTCGCGGTGTCGGTGGGGCTGCTGATCCTGCACCGATGCGGCGTGGAATTGAGTACGCACAAGGCGCTGGTGATTACGGTGCTGGCGACGACGGCGTGCTGGCTGGTGACGGCGTTTGTGACGGCCGGGACGGACCGCAAGACGCTGATCGAATTTTACCGGAAGGTCCGGCCGTTCGGGCCGGGCTGGTCGCGAATTCGGCGGGAGGCGGGGATTTCCGCGGAGGAGGCCCGGCCGACGAGGGAGAATATTCCGCTGGGGCTTCTGGGCTGGGCGGCGGGCTGCACGGTGATCTGGTCGTCGCTGTTTACGGTGGGGAATTTTCTGTACGGCCGGACGGGGTATGCCCTGGGCCTGCTGGCGGTGTTTGCGGTGAGCGGGCTGGTGCTGCTGAGGGTGATCGAGAGGCTCTGGAGGTAATGCCGGCGGGGGGGCATAATCCGCTATTCGCATCCGACCGAAGCGCCGGTAGAAAAAAACTTCAAATTTTTTTTCGGAACATGAACAACATTACGTATGGGACGTATAGAATCATGTAGTAGAAAACAACACAAACAACATTTTCATTCTCCTTTGCTCATACAGGCGGCCCAAATGAAAGGGCGCCTGGCTTAGAGAGGTCGGGAAGTTTGTCAGTGAAGCGTTACGGCTCACCGCAAGATGCGGTGAGCCGTTGCATTTGGGCGCTAAGCTGTCATAATCGGGTTTTATGGTCAAAACCGAACGAATATCGCCCTGCAAAGTTCGCCTCCCCAAAGATTCGCAAATGACTGTCGAAGCAGAGGTTTACGTCTCGGATAAGCTTCCCTTGGAGCCTTCCGCTCTCGAGCAGCTCCGCGCGGCGGCAACCCTGCCAGCCGCCCGAAAAGTTCTGGCCACCCCTGATATTCATCAGGGCTTTGGCGTTCCCATCGGCTGTGTGATGGCCCTTGAAGATGCCATCATGCCCGCCGCCGTCGGGTATGACATCAACTGCGGCATGCGATTGATCCGAACCGATCTGTCCGCCAAAGACTGCGACGTAAGTAAAGTTGCACACAGCATTTCCCGCGATGTCCCGCTGGGGGAAGGAAAGGCCAATCTGGCCCTTTCCGCCGATCAGCTCGATGCCATTATTCACAAGGGGCTTTCCGCCCTTTCCGAAATCGCCGGCCGTTCGGATCACCGCATCTGGAAAGCCTTTGATGACAAGCAGTTCCAGCAGGATCTCCAGCATGTTGAAAAACAGGGGACCCTTCCCGGCAGCGATTCGGCCCTGCCCGATTCCGCCCGCAAAAAAGGAGGCAGTCAGCTTGGCACTCTGGGAGGCGGAAACCACTTCATCGAAATCCAGGAAGTGCAAACCATTTATGAGCCGGAACTTGCGAAACATTTTGGCATTTTTCAGAATCAGATTACCGTTATGATTCACTCCGGCTCGCGCCGCTTTGGCTACGAAGTCGCGGATTATTACATGCGTTCCGCCGCCAGGATCAGAAACGCCGTCAGCACCGACCGGCAGCTTGCCTATTTTACCGCTGAGGAATCTGATTTTGACCGATACATCGGCGCGATGAATGCCGCCGGCAATTTCGCCTACGTCAACCGGCATCTGATGATGCTGGCCGTAAGGCAATGCTTCCAATGGATTTACGGTCCGATGGATATGTCGCTGATCTACGATGTTTCCCACAACATGGCCCAGCTTGAAGAGCATCTAGGCGGATTGCACTGGATTCATCGAAAAGGGGCCACACGCTCGTTCGGCCCAAAGCGGATGGCCGGAAGTCCCTATGAAAAAACCGGTCAGCCTGTCATCATTCCCGGTTCCATGGGGACGGGAAGCTATCTTCTGGTGGGGCTGGATCATTCGGAAGAAGCGCTCTGCTCGGTCAATCACGGTGCCGGTCGAACGATGAGCCGCACCGCCGCAATCGGCAAATCCAGCCGCCGATCCGGCCAGATGACCCGCCCCGCCGCGATCACGGATGAGGAATTCCGCCGCTCCATGCGAGGCATTACCCTGATCGCCGAGAACATGAGAACCGTAAAAGAGGAAGCCCCGGCCGCTTACAAGGACATCGATGAAGTCATTCGGGTTGTCCGGGAAGCCGGTCTTGCGCTGCCGGTGGCACGGATGCGCCCTCTTGCGGTTCTCAAGGGCTGACGGGCTTTTTTCGCCGCAGAATCTCTTCGTAGAGCGAGATTAATTCTTTTGCATGACGGCGCATGGATACCTGCTCTGCGACGCGGTCCTGCTGAATAGCCCGGCACATCGCCGCATGCCGATCCCGGTCGCACAGCGTGAGCATCGCTTCGGCCAGCAGATCCGCATCTTCGGCGCCCGGAATCGCGATCCCGTATTTTCCCCCGGCGAAAAATTCCGCCGCGCCGTTGTTCCGCGTGGTAATCCCCGGCCGTCCCGCCGCGAGCCCTTCCAGAATAATCCGCGAGCAGGCATCGTGCGCGGTGGGCAGCACCACGGCGTCCGCCATCGCGAGCATTGCGGGCATACTGGCGGTTCCGCCCGGAAACAAGACCCGCCCCTTAAGCCCCAGCCGGCGGACCACCGGCCAATAGCGGGTGTAATCCGAGTGGCTGAGGACCAGAATCCGAAAATCCCGCCGCGAATCCGTCCGCCTCTGCATGGCAATCCTGGCCGCCTGAAGCAGGGGGCCCAGTCCCTTGAGCCGAAGATTCTCCGCCGCGAAAATAAAAATCGCAAGCTCATCCTTCGGATCCATCCGCCGCCGCAATCGAAGCGCATCCTCGCGCGTCGCCGCGGAACCAAACGCATCGGGGACAATGCCGTTTCGAATGATCCGCAGGCGATGTTCCGCCAGCGAATAGTCCGTTCGAAACTGTTCGGCGACATAGTCGCTGACCGCCGCGACGATGGGGCCTTGCGGATCCGCGCACAATCGCCGTTCACTTCGGATTCGCGCCCCGCGTGCCAGGTTGCAGCCCGCCGTTGCCCGTTTCAGGCCCCTCCGCAGCGCCCCCGCGTAGGACTCCGCGTGTCTTCGCGCGTTGGTCAAGAGACTTCCCTGCCGGGGCTGATACACATCCGCCCAGCCGACCGGCGCCATGCTGTGCACCAGATCAAAGTCTTTGTCCCGAATTGTTCTGGCGGCCTGTTGTTCCAACCGTTTCCACCATCCCGCGCGGGTCAAGGCGTGAATATCCAGCGAATAAATCTGAACTTTCTGTTGCGGTGTTTCTTCCGATCCGCCTTTGACATGTCCGGCAAACAGGGAAACCTCCGCTCCCTCTTCCGCCAGGCACCGGGCCATCTCCAGCGTGGAACGCTCCGCGCCGCCCCGCGCAAAATCCAGCCGTTCGATCAGAATCGCCAGTTTCATGTTCAATCGCTTCCCCCGCCTTGCGCGGCCTGCTCCAGTCTCTGCTTGCGTCTGGCGTCATGCCCGGCTATCGATTCGCTTTTGCGATACACCGCGCGCATCAGGGCTTTGTCTTTTCCGCGGAGCTTTTTCGTCTGCCGATACTCATGCAGGAACCGCACCGCGTCCTTCATCCGGCAATATTCCCGCGCGGAGTAATAGAGCTGCGCCAGGTCCTTGACCTGCCAGCGGCGTTTCCAGATTTTTGGCGAAAACACCCGCTGCAGATCGATCAGGCTGAGATACTCCCGCCCCCGGCAGTCGAATCCCAGAAACACATGCGACAGATACAAATCGCGGTGGCAGTATCCGCTTTCGTGCAGGCGCCGCACGAGCCTCGCCAGACGCCTCGCCAGTTTCCGGCGGTCCCGCAGCATTCCGTATTTCTCCCGCGCCTGTTTCCAGCGTGGCAGCAGCCGCTCCAGCGCATCGGCATGGGGCAGCTCTTCCAGAATCACATAACTCCGCCGGGGCCGGCCCGGCCGGCGATCCTGGGCAAATGCGATGGGCCTCGCCACGGAAATCCCCGCCTCGGCCAGGCGCATCGTGTTTCCGAAATCCAGTTCCGCCGAATCTCCCGAAGCCTTCCCCAGCCATCGCCCAAGCCGCGTCCCCGGACGGGTGAACCGCTTCAAATAAAATACCAGCGTTTCGCCGCCGGGTCCTTCCAGCTTGATTCGAAACCGCTCCCGATTCTTCGGCAATCCCGGCTTGTCCAGCTTCTCGGCCGGATTTAGCGAAAACACCTCCTCCAGCGTTCCCAATCGCGAAGTCTCCAGCAGCTCCCGATATCCCGCGTGAACCAGCCCCAGCCCGTCCCCCGTCGGCACAAACGACTCCTCCTGCGGATGATACAAGGCGCCGGTTAACAGTCTCGCGGGTTTTTGCCATTCCGTGCGCGAAGGATTCGTGTTCAGCAGACGGCTGGCCGCTTCATACACCTGATCCACGCTGATCTGCTCCAGGCACTGATGTTCCTTGCCGCAGACCGGCTTCTGGCACGGGCCGCACTCCACGTTCACGCGGAGCCGTATCTCTCCCGCGTAGCCCGTCGCCGTCCACCGCGGGTCCGTCGGCCCGAACAGCGTCACCAGCGGAACTCCGAACGCCGCCGCGATATGGCAAGGCCCCGTATCGTTGCTGACCATCAGGCGGCTGCGCCGAATCAGCTCCTTCAAGGTTCCCAGGCTCACCCGGTCCTCCGTCAGGTTATACACCGGATGCCGCGCCTCCGAGACAATTTCCTGGGCAATGCTCCGTTCCGTTTCGTTGGGCGCGCACGAAATCACCACGAAACACTGATCCCGCTCCGTGAGCCGGTCCGCCAGCTCGGCGTAACGCGGCGCGGGCCACCATTTGCTGCCCCCGTAGGCGCCGCCCGGAACAAGGATGACCGGCCTCCTCGTGCCGTGCAGGTCCCAGCAGCCCAGAAGCTCCGCATCCCGTTTGTTGTTGAGATTCGTGAACAGCTCCAGCCGCCGGTTCCCCTGCACATACCGATCCGTCCGATGCCCGCCCATCGCGTCCATCGCAAAATCCATCAGCCGCCCGTAATAATCGATCATCGAAATCGGCGCGTAGCGAGTCCCGATTTTCAGCGTTTCCAGCCGATCCGTCAGCAGCCATCCGCGTCCATCCCGGTTGTATCCGATCCGCCGCGGAATCCCGGCCTGCCAAGCCATCCACGCGCTGCGAAACGAATTGGCCAGCAGCACCGCGCTGTCAAACCGCTCCCGTCGAAGCCGCCGGGTCAGATTCCCCCCGCCTGAGGGGGATTCGTCCGCAGGGTCATAACCGAGAATTTCATCTGCCCAGGGACAATCCTCCCAGATGGCCTTGGCCGTGGAATTGCCCAGAAAGACGATCCGGCTATCCGGAAAATGCGTCCGAAGCCGGCGCAGCGCAGGCCCGCTCAAAATCGCATCCCCCATCGGATTGGGCAGAACCACCAGAATGTTTTGCGCCTGTGTCAAGTTCGTTTCATCGCCTCTTGTACAGCCGGAGGACTTGCCTGTTCCCGCGATCTGTGTTCCCGGCGAAACCGCGCCTCATTTGCCCGCCATCCACAAGGTCAGCGTCAGCGTCTGAAGCACCATTGCGACCATCAGCAAGGTCTGCACCGTCTGCATGTTGGGCGCCTCGCCGATCCAGGATCCAAACGCCAGCACCAGACAGACGACCACCCCCATTTGCACCAGACCCGCCAGAAGTTTAGCGATGGAAAAATCGCCTCCCGCGCTTTGATGGCGGTTCAGGGATTTCAATTCCCGCAGCATCCGGACCAGCAGGGCATGCGTATCCCTCGATGCATCCAGATCGTCCGTCGTGTCCGCCTCGGGGGCTTTGGAGGCCAATGGGTCGAGCGGCTTTGTCATTTTCTGTTTTTTCCGCCGGGCGATTTCCTGCTTCCGCACTTCCAGATCCCGCAGCGCGGTTTCAATCTCCGGCAGCGGAGTCCCCGTCGCCAGGACGTCCTCCCGCGGAACTTCACGGCCGGAAGCCGTCGCCGCCAGCGGTTCGGCCACCGAGACGGCGGATTCCGGAGCAGGGGGAATTTCTTCGGGCTTCGCTTCGACGGGGGAAGATTCGTCCGCCTCCGGCGCGGAAGCGAACCCGGCGGGCTCCCCTGGCTCCCCGGAAATCCCTTCCTCGGCCGGGGGGGCAGACGGAGTTTTGTTTTCGCTGTGCCGGATAATCAGATTCGCCGCCTCCTGAAGGTTCACCGCCCGGAAATCCGGTTTCGCCTGTCCCCGCCGGACCAGCGTCGAACCCCGCGCCTCCATCAGAATCGTCCGGCACGCGGCGGCTTTGCCCGCCTGGATATCCCGGTCGTCGTCTCCAATCACCCAGCTTGCCGCCAGATCGATATCCAGCTCCTCCGACGCCAGCTCCAGCATGCCCGGCAGAGGCTTTCGGAGGGGACTGTCCTGCCGGTATTTCTCGATCACCGCGTCGGGATGAAACGGACAATAATAAATCCCGTCCAGATAGACCCCTTCATCGGCCAGCAGCCGCCGGAGGTAATCGTGAATCTCCCGCAGCGTTTCCTCCGTCAGCTTTCCCCTCGCCACGGCGGACTGGTTGGTAATCACCACCAGCAGAAATCCCCGCTTCTGCAGCAGCCGCAGCGCCGCGGAGGCGCGGGGCAGGAGCCGGACCTGCTCCCGCTTCGTCAGGTAATCATAATGTTCGATCAGCGTTCCATCGCGATCCAGAAATACCGCTTGTCGGCTCATTCGTTTACCGCTGCCCGCTGGGGCTGTTCGCGTTGGCCTCCAGAACTTTCGCGATGATGTTCGTCGTGCTCAGTCCTTTTTCCAAAGGCATCAGTTTCACTTCGCCCCCGTGCCGCTCCACCCACTCCTGGCCCACCACCGCGCCCTGCCAGTCCGATCCCTTGATCAGCACCTCCGGCGAGATTTTCTCGATCAGCCACAGGGGGTCCGGTGTGTCGAATATCACGATGTAATCCACCGCCTCCAGCGCCGACAGCAGCGCCGCGCGGTTCTGCTGCGTGAGGATCGGGCGGGTCGGGCCTTTCAGCCCCCGCACCGACGCGTCGCTGTTGATCGCCACCACCAGGATATCGCCCTGCTCCTTGGCGAAACTCAGCAGCCGGATATGCCCCGGATGCAGGATGTCGAAGCAGCCGTTGGTGAACACGATTTTCTTTTTCTGCTTGCGATGCCAGGAAAGCTCCTGAAACAGCTCCTCCGCCCGCCGCAGTTTGCCCGTCTGAATGTGCCGTTCCTGGGCCAGCTCGGCCAGAATCTCCTCCCGCTCGATGCCCTCGCTGCCGAATCGCTCGACCTCCAGCCCGCCGGCGACATTCGCCAAGCACACAATCTCCCGCAGATTCGCCTGAATCGTCCCGGCCGACCGTGCGCCCTCCAGCAGCCCGAGCATCGCCAGCACCATATCCCCCGCACCGGTCACATCATACACATCCCGCACCCGCGTGGGGACCAGCTCTCCGCTTTTCTCTTTGCGCGAATACACATACGAGCCTTGCTTGTCCAGCGTCACCACCACATGCTCGATTTCAAACTGGTCCGCCAGTTGACCGGCCGCTTTGAGCCACGTCGCCTCCCCGCCCATCTTCACGCCCGTCGCCAGAGACAGCTCCCGGCGGTTCGGCTTGATCATCCACGCGCCCCGGTACGGGCTGTAATCACTCACCGCCGCCGGATCGATCAAAACATGCTTGCCCCGCGTTTGGGCCTGACGGATAATCGACTGGCACATCGGCCCGTCCAGCATTCCCTTGTTGTAATCCTCCAGGCACACCACATCGCACCAGTCCAGTCCCCGCAGCAGATGCTTCATCAGCTCTTTCCGCACCGGTTCCGATATCGCCGCGGCGCTTTCCTCATCGATCCGCATGAGCTGCTGCCGGTGCCGATGCTGCGCCAGGCCGATCACCCGCTCCTTGCATGTCGTGGGCCGGTCCCCGTCAATGACGAATCCCTCCACGTTCACGCCCCGCAGCGCGGCGAGCGTTGTGCGAAGATTTCGCCCGTTTTCATCGTCCCCCATCACGCCGGCGCACAGGATTTCCGCGCCCAGCGACGAGAGATCCACCGCCACCGATCCGGCGCCGCCGGGCCGCTGCTCCCGGTGCGTCACGTTGAGCACCATCACTGGAGCTTCGGGGGAAATCCGATCCGTATCGCCGTACAAATACTTGTCCAGCATGAAATCCCCGGCCAGAAGAACCTTCGGCGATCCCGCGGACTTCAATAGATCCAGCAATCGTTCGTACATTCCTGATGCCTGCTCCTATAATACCATGTCCAGCAATTCCTGCAGCTCCCGTTCCCCCCTGGTGAGCACCATCCCGATTTCCAGCCAGTACAGCATGCTCTGATATTCCATCTCAGGCAGCTCTTTCAGCTTGACCCAGTCTTTTTCCGTGGTAATCAGCAAATCCGCGCCGGCTTCGCGGCTTCGCCGGACAATGTCCCGCCACATCGATTCCGTATAGACGATATGGTCGGGAAATTCCTGAACCCCCGACAGATTCGCGTCCATCCCCTTGAGTGTCTCGAAAAACGCCTGCGGATTGCCGATTCCGCAGAACGCGTACACGTTTCGTTCCCGCAGCATCCACTCATTGGAAACCTGGCCGGCCGCCGTCCAGATTTGTTTCGGTTCGTGGCGAGCTTCCGCCAGCACCTTTTTCCCGTCCCCCTGGAGCGAGGCGATTCGCTCCCGCAAGGCGGCCCGCTCGGCATCGCTGATCTGTTCGCTTCGCGACAAAATGACCGCATGCGCCCGCCGCAGCCCGCGGACCGGCTCCCGGAGCAGTCCGGCCGGAAGCACCGAACCATACCCGAAGGGACACATGCAGTCCACCATCACCAGATCCAGATCCCGCCAAAGCCGGCGATGCTGAAATCCGTCATCCATCACCACCACATCGGCCCCGTGGTCCCGGATCGCCGTTTCCCCTCCGCGCACCCGATCGGCATCCACGACCACCGGCGCCTGGGGCACGGCCCGCCGGAGCAGCCGCACTTCGTCATTTTCGCGTCCCTGTCCCTTGTAGCCTCGGCAAATCACCGCCGGCTTGCGGCCCCGCCGCAGCAGCTCGCGGCACAGCCACGCCGTCATCGGCGTCTTTCCCGTCCCGCCCACCGTGAGATTCCCCACGCAGATCACCGGCACGCTCAGCCTGCGGCTTGCCAGCCAGCCCCGCTCATACCCCCGGTTGCGAGCCTGCATCAGACATCCGTACACCGCGGCAGGGCCTTTCAGCAGCGTTCTCGCCGCCCGTCCCGCCAAACCGCCGGCGCGGGGATTAACAACCGTTCTGTATTTTGGCAATAATGGCATCGGCCATCTCACTCGTCCCCACCGCCGTGGGATCATTCCGGTCCGCCTTCATGTCGTAGGTCACCGAACGCCCTTCCGCAATGACCGCCGCGGTTCCATTCTCCAGCTTCGCCGCCGCCTCCGCCAGTCCGATGTGCCGGAGCATCAGCACCGCCGAGAGAATCAGCGCCACCGGATTGACCTTGTTCAAGCCCTTGTACTTCGGCGCGCTGCCGTGCGTCGCTTCGAAGATTGCCTTGCGGTCCCCGATATTCGCGCCCGGCGCCACGCCCAGCCCGCCCACCAGCCCCGCGCACAAATCGCTGAGAATATCGCCGTAGAGGTTCGGCAGAACAATCACATCGTACAGCTCCGGTTTCTGCACGAGCTGCATGCACATGTTGTCCACAATCCGGTCCTCAAACTCGATGTCGCTGTTTTTCGCCGCCACCGCCCGGCTCACCTCCAGCCACAGCCCGTCGGTGAATTTCATGATGTTCGCCTTGTGGACGCTGGTCACTTTCCGGCGGCCGTTTTTGCGGGCGTAGTCGAACGCAAACTGCACGATCCGCTCCGTTCCCGCCGGCGAAATCGGCTTGATGCTGATGCCCGCGTCCGGACGAATCTTCTTCTTGCTGTGCGCATTGAGCCATCCGATCAGTTCCGCCGCCGCGTCGGTGTTCTTCTCGAACTCGATCCCCGCGTACAAATCCTCCGTGTTCTCGCGAACCAGAACCAGATCGATGTCCCGGTACAGGCTCCGCACTCCCGCGTAGCTCTTGCAGGGCCGCAGGCACGCGTACAAATCGTACAACTGGCGAAGATGCACGTTGATGCTGCGGAACCCCGTTCCCACCGGCGTGGTAATCGGCGCCTTGATCGCCGCGTCCGTCCGCTCCAGCGACGCCAGCGTTGCCTCGGGCAGAGGCGTCCCCGCCGTCGCCATCACATCCACGCCCGCCTCCTGGATGTCCCAGCGAATCCCATTCCCCGTCGCCGCATCCACGCAGCGGCGCATCGCCTCGGCGATTTCCGGCCCGATCCCATCCCCGCGAATTAACGTAACGGTATGCAAATCAACGTCCTCCGGAAGAAAATGCCATCGTCACTCACCATGCACATCGTACGAAAGATAGCGATTTGGCCCGGTTCTGTCAAACAATTCCGGACTCGTCTTGTTCCCGCCTCCGCGGATTTACTTCACATCATCCCGCACGGGCCCCCGGCGAGCCGGCAGGTTCGTATCCGGATCCAGCGTGCCCGTATAATACAGCCGACCCAGCAGTCTGGCGCTGATGGTGCCGCTCACATCCGCCTGGGGATTGGCCAGCCATTCCGCCTTGCGTTTTTCCCCGATATATCCGACCAGAATCCGCTGAATCGTTCGGCCGGCGGATACCGTGCTGTCGAGCAGCCCGTCTTCCACAAAAATGTTTCGGATATTTCCCCCCGAACAGGAGAGATTCGCAGTATCAATTTTTCCCGTCACGCTCACCGTGTCCAGACAGCGCGACCCGGTTACGGAACCCGTCAAATTGCTTCCCGCGTAGTCGTCCGACTCCGGCTTGCGATTCCCGTCCCGGTCGAATCCCACGCGAATGTCCCCCACCCGCATGGCAAAGACCGTTCCGTCAAAATCTCCCCCGCAGCACAGCGACTCCAGCTTGGAGGAATAGCTGTTATACGCCCGGATCTGCGTCCCGCTGGAAATCGCTCCGTCCGTCACGATCCGGTCAATCTGATGACAACTGATATAGCTGCTTTCGATGGTTCCCCGCCCCTCATCCGAATCGCCATAGATTAAAATCTCGCGGATCGTCCCCC
This sequence comes from uncultured Pirellulales bacterium, assembly GCA_964582655.1. Lineage (GTDB taxonomy): Bacteria > Planctomycetota > Phycisphaerae > Sedimentisphaerales > SM23-30 > CAZOTP01. The sequence goes on from CAZOTP010000086.1 coordinate 11,161, forward strand.
GCTCATCCGTCAGCACCAGATCGCTGGAATCCAGGTTCCCGTTCTGAATCTCAAATCGCTGCAGGGAACCGCCCGCGTAAAACGAGGTATCTGCGACAGTTCCCTGTGCAATCCGCACGGTATGGAGAAAACTGTTCGTCCCGCTCAGATTGAAGGAGCATCCATCGACGGCATTGGCCGCATTTTCCGAATTGTTTACCTCCAGCCTGTCGCAGCTGGTCCCGTAAAACACGCAATCCGCCAGCACGCCGCCCACCCGGATCGAATCATACCGGTTCCGGCTCAGCGTCGTGAAAAACCGGACATTCCGGAGATCCTCCTTCACCTCCAGGACATCCAGCCCCTTCGCGGCAAACGCCAGTCCCGTCGCCGTCGAATGTCCCAGGGTGATCGCCGAAAACGCGCCGAACGAATACGCTTCCGCGTCCACGCTTTGAATATCGCCGAACAGACTGTTTCGGATGGTCCCCTTGCTGTCCGCGGTCGCGCGTAAGGCCGTCACCGTACCCGGATAGACCAGCGATTTCAGCGAACCGTCCAGCGTGATGTTCTCCACAGTCAAATCCGCCAATGCGGCGCTTTCAAGCGAATCGTCGTTTGTTTCATACAGACTCTTCGGTCCCAGAAAAACCTCCGTCTTCGAATCCGTTTCGAACAGAGTCAATGACCCCATCGAGATCACAACGCCGCTGGGCTTCCGCGTCACCTGCAGTTCCGCCCGCCCGCCTCCCGTGCACGACAGCGCCAGCGCCTGCCCCTTCGTGTCGGTAAAATAAATCGGGCTGTTCGCCGCGTCCGCCGCCAGGGTCCCTTCCAGTTCCCCGCCCAGGTTGACCAGAAATTCATACTCCCCCGCTCCGTTCTGCCGCGATTGAATCGTAAAGACATCCTCTCCCGCCGCCAGGGACTCCAGCGTCTGATCGTGAATCTCTCACGCCGCCGCCAGATAATTCCGCTCACACGCATCCCGCCCGCGCACGGTCAGC
>CAZOTP010000087.1:0-12138 GCA_964582655.1 uncultured Pirellulales bacterium
CGGCCGGGGTTCTGGGTGCCGGCGCGGGAGAGATGGGTGTGGGTTCCGGCGCATTATGTGTACACGCCATACGGATACGTGTTTGTGGAGGGGTACTGGGACCGGGTTCTGGAGCGGCGCGGGGTGGTGTTTCTGCCGGCGTATTATTCGCGGCCGGTGTATATGCATGCGGGCTATCGATTTTCGCCTCAGTTTGCGATTGATGTGGAGATACTGACGCTGAACCTGTTTTGCCGGCCTCATCAACACCATTATTATTTCGGGGATTACTACGAGGTGGAGTATGAGCGGCGGGGGATTTATCCGTGGTACGCGGTTCGCGACCGGCATGACTGGTATGATCCGATCTATGTGCATCAGAAGTGGAAACACCGGGACAAGCCGAAGTGGGATGATGATCTGCGGAGGGAGTATGACCATCGACGGGCGGATCGGGATGCCAGACCGGCGCGGAATTACCGGGAACTGGAGGAGCAGGAACGGCGTTTGCCGGAACCGGAGAGGCGAAGCGTGCGGGTAGCACGGCCTCTGAAGGAGATCGTAGAGGAGCGTGACAAGGCCCGGCAGACGGATTTTGAGCGTGTGAGCGCAAAACGGCAGGAGGAGGCGGTGGGTCGGAGCCGAAGGCTGACGGAGTACAGGGAAGAGCGGGCGAAGTGGGAGTCTCCTGCGCGGGTGAGCCGCAAGGCGGAAGGACCGGATCGGGGTCCGCAGCGCGAGGAGTCGCGGGAAAGGGTATCGGAGCAACCGCAGGAGAGGAAGGTTGAAGAGCGGAAAGCGACGGAACCCGTCCGCCAGCGTAAAGAGACGGTGAAGCAGCCGCCGAAGGAGCCGGTGAAGGAGGCACCGAAGGAGCCGGAAAAAGTACAGCCGGCGGAACCACGAAGAGATTCAGGCGGCGTTTCCCGCCGAAAGCCCGCGGAAGAGCCGAAACAGCAGGAGATCAAGCCTCGCACGGTGAGGACGCCGAAAGCCCCGGGGGTGGGCGATAAGCAGACGGATAACAAGGAGACGGCGCCGCCCCCGGAGCCCAAGACTCCGAAAACGGAGACGCGGAGCCGATCCAAATCGGAGCGGAAATCGCCTGGGGACGAGCGGGGCCGAAAATAGGCTCGATTCCTACAGTTTAAAGTCGGCTCCCTGATGGTACAGCTCAGGATGGGGCAAATCCCTGCGCTTTGAAGAAACTGTAGCAGAAGGTGCCGTCGGGGCGGTCGGCGACGGCGTTGAGGTCTGTGATGCCCCGGTCCCAATCGGATTTGGTAATGAGGCCGGTCTGGATGGACTGCTGCTGGACGCCTTCGACCATTGCGATAATGGTTTTCCGGATGAAGCCATCGACCCATTGGGGCAGGCTGTGATCGACATAGACGACGCGCGGGGAGACTTTCACATCTTCGAATCCGGCTTCGACGAGCAGGGGGTAGAGTCGGCGGCCGATGAGGGAATCGCCTCCCAGGCGGGCCTGCGAATCGATGAGGCATTGCCAGCATTTCATGGCGGCTGGAGTCTGGGGGTGGAAGTAGCAGGAGCCGTGATCGCCTTCGATGGCGGTGAGGGTGCCGGCGGATTTGATGAGGGATTTGAGGATTTTCAACGCCTTGACGGGATCGGGGAGGTGTTCGAGCACGTGGCAGATGAAGACGTGGTCGAAGCTTTGCTTTTGGAAGGGGAGCTCGAAGATGTTGGCCTGCTGGAAGCTGACGTTGGCGATGCCGTGTTTTTCGATCAGTTTTTTGGCCTGTTCGAGGGAATCGGCGGAGATGTCGATGGAGGTAATGTTTGCGGCGGGGTTCTGGCGGGCGAGGGTGAGGGTCTGGACGCCCACGCCGCAGCCTGCTTCGAGGATTGTTGCGCCCTGGGGGTAGAAGGTATCGTGGTGGAAGAGTTCGCGGAGGGTGCCGCCCTGATCGCGGAGTCGTTCGGCCTCGCGGGGGGAGTAGCCATGGACGTACTGGTGAGTCATGCGGGAATTCCGATTGGTTTCATGGGTAATGCCGGTTTACGGTTTCTTTTACTTCGGTCAGCCACGCCTGACGCTGTGCGAGGCTGCTGGTAATGATGACGCGGAACATATGTCGGTATACATTTTTACGCCGCAGAGGCCAAACACGCAATTTTTCCACAGGGTTTCCAGCGGATCGAGAAAAACGGTGTTTTCACGTTCTTCGGGTGTGTTGGCGGTGTTGAAGACCAGGGCGGATCGGGCTCGGAGCAGGCCCTGGGGTATGCCTTCGCCGGAATCGCCTTCGAGAAAGCGGTAGGCGACGCGGGGTCGGAGGATGCGGTCGATCCAGCCCTTGAGGATTGCGGGGGGCTGTCCCCACCAGTTGGGGTGGACGATGATGATGCCGTCGGCGCGGGCGATTTCATGGCAGTGGCGCTCGATGTCCGGCGGCAGGGGTGCGGATGTTTCAAATTCAGGGTACGGAATCAGCGGATCGAATCCTTCGGCGTACAGATCGTGGAAGAAGATATCATGGCCATTTTGACGAAATTGTTCACGGCAGGCGAGGGCAATGGCGTGATTGAAGCTTTCGGGATTTGGATGTGCCAGAAGGATGGAGATTCTCATTTTTTGCGGATTCCCTTTTGACAGATCATCTTTTCATATTCCGGTTTCAAGATAGCGTAAAAAACCAGATTTTGGCGGCGGTTGTATTTAACGCGGGCTTCCCGCCATACGCCTTCGCGGGAGAAGCCGCATTTTTCCAAAACGCGACCGGAGGCGACGTTTGACTCGAATATATGAGCATAGACACGATGTAGTTTCAGGTGCTCAAATGCAAATTTTGAAAAGAGACCTGCGGCTTCAGTGGCTAATCCCTGATTCCAGTGCTTTTTCCCAAGCCAGTATCCCATTTCTGCCCGTTGATTACAGTCATCTACGCATTTGAGTCCGCCGCCGCCAAGGAGTTCGCCGGTTTCTTCTAAACAGATTGCGAAAAAGAAATTCGTTCTTTTTTGCCATTGCCTCTGACTTTTGCGGATATATTTGACCGCTCCATCTTTGGGATACGGGTAGGGGACTGTCAGAAGCCAGCGGGATACATCCCTGTTTTTGATATTTTGATAGATCGCTTCGGCATCGCTACGGCGCAGGCGGCGAATGAGAATGCGATCACCAGCCAGTTCTGTAGGTATTTTTTTTCATTGTAACGAAATTTTGGTGTCTTGGTGTTGGAAAAATTACGGGTAGATTTTTCCCATCATGCGGGGGTAGGCGATGGTTTCTCGGATGTGCTTGATGCCGGCGATCCATGCAACGGTCCGTTCGACGCCCAATCCGAAGCCGCCATGCGGGACGGAGCCGTAGCGGCGCAGGTCGAGGTACCATTCATAATCGGCCTGGTTGTAGCCTTCGTGGTGGATACGGGCGAGCAGAGCGTCGTAGTTTTCCTCGCGCATGGAGCCGCCGATGATTTCGCCATAGCCCTGAGGGGCGAGGCAGTCGAAATTCATCACAACCTTGGGATTTTCAGGATCAGGTTTCATGTAGAAGGCTTTGGCTTCTTTGGGATAGCGGTGGACGAAGACCGGCCGGTCGTGGAGGTTGGAGATGATGGTTTCATCCGAGCCGCCGAGGTCCTTGCCCCAGGGGAAGTTCGCCGCCAGCTCCATGTGTTTGGGGATGTTGGCGACCTGCTCCTGAAGATCGGTGACCAGATCGCGTGAGTCGTTGATCTGAATTGTGAGTTTATCGATTTCCCAATGTTTTTTGGAATCCTTCTGCTGCGCGGTCCACTGTTCGATCTGTTTTTCAAGGTTCGCGATTTGCTGCGTTTTTTCGTCCAGATCGTTCTGGAGATAATCTTTGACTTTTTGGCTGTGGAGCAGATCGACGGCGTCGGTGTAGCTGAGCCGGGCGAAGGGGAGCTGGATTTTTTCCAGCGGAGCGGTGTCGCGTTCGAGAATTTCCAGCTCCGCTTTCCGTTGGCTGAGGACCGCCTGCACGACGGAATGAACAAAATTCTCGGCGACTTCGAGCAGGCCATCGAGGTCGATATAGGCGATTTCCGGCTCGACCATCCAAAATTCGGTGAGGTGCCGGCGAGTCTTGCTTTTTTCAGCGCGGAAGGTGGGGCCGAAGCAATAGACCTTCCCCAGACTCAGCGCGGCGGCTTCGAGATAGAGTTGTCCGGTCTGGGCCAGGGCGACGGGTTCACCGAAGTAATCGACCTTAAAGAGAGTCTGCGAGCCTTCTCCGGCGGCAGGCGCAAAGATGGGAGTATCGACGAGGGTGAAGCCATTGGAGTTGAAGAAATTCCGGATGGCTTCGACCACGGTATGCCGGATGCGGGCGATGGCCCACTGGCGTTTGCTTCGCAGATGCAGGTGCCGCTGCTTGAGGAGAAAGTCGATGCCGTGCCACTTGGGGGTGATGGGGTAGCCTTCGGTTTTATGGACGATCTGCACACCCGTGACGGCGAGTTCATAGCCGCCGACGCTTCGGGGTTCTTCCCGGACGGCGCCGGTAATGATGAGGGAGGATTCCTGGCCAAGGCGTTTGACTTCTTCGAAGGATTCTTCGAGGCCTTCTTTCCTTTCGAGGATGGCCTGGCACAGGCCGGAGCCGTCCCGAAGGATGAGGAACTGGACCTTGCCTCCCACGCGGGCGTTGTAGAGCCAGCCCCGAAGAGTTACTTCTTTGCCAACATAAGCGTGCATGTCCGAAATGCGAATGATATTGCTGCTGTTCATACGAGATCCTGTACTATATGTTAAGTTCCACCACGAACAAAGTAATTGATCATAACAGGGGGACGCCTGCCTGGCGGCATTTCCGGAGAGTGTCTTCGGGCCAGACGCTGGCGTGGACCTCGCCGATGTGCATTTTTCGCAGGAAGAACATGCACAGCCTCGATTGCCCGATGCCGCCGCCAATGCTGAGGGGCAGTTCGTTATTCAGAAGCCGTTTATGCCACCAGAAGGATGTCCGGTTCATCGCGTTTCGGATTTCCAGTTGTTTGAGCAGCGCCGGACCGTCCACGCGGATTCCCATCGAGCTGATTTCAAACGCACGGTCGAGGAGGGGATAATTCAGGATGATATCGCCGTTGAGTCCTTTTCGGCCGTTGACGGTGGGGGTAATCCAGTCGTCGTAATCGGGGGCGCGGCCGTCATGGAGGCTGCCGTCGGGCAGTTCCCCGCCGATTCCGATGACAAACACTGCGCCATATTCCTTCACAATTTCATGTTCTCGCTGGCGGGGCGAGAGTTTGGGATAACGCTCATAGAGTTCTTCACTGTGAACGAAACGGATGCTGTCGGGCAGTTTTCGCTCCAAGTGCGAGTACCTCTGCTGGACGGCGACCTCGGTTTGCCGGAGAATCTCATAAATTCGCTCCACAATTTCCTGGAGGAAATTCAGGTTCCGCTGGGCCGGAGTGATAATCCGTTCCCAGTCCCACTGATCGACATAGACGGAATGGAGGTTGTCGAGCACATCTTCATCAGGCCGGATGGCGTTCATGTCCGTGTAAAGCCCTTCGCCGGGGGAGAAGCCGTAATCCGCCAGGGCCATACGCTTCCATTTCGCCAGCGAAAAGACGACTTCCGCGGGCGATTCGTTGTCCGCCTTGACGGCGAAGGTAACTTTTCGCTCCACGCCGTTGAGGTCGTCATTGACGCCGGAGCCTTTGCGGACGAACAGAGGGGCGGAAACACGCTGCAGCTTTAGCTCGTCGGCGAGGTGATTCTGGAAATAGTCCTTGATGAATTTAATGCCCCGCTCGGTTTCTCGAAGGTCCAGCATGGATTGATAGTTGGGGTTGAGGATGAGTTCAGCCATCGGTTTTCCTCTCGGTTGGCAAGTTGGAGGATTCCGCCGCGAACGCCGCGGCAGGATCAGGTGACTCGATTTCGATCCTGGCCTTTCTGGAAGGATCGGATGTTTTCCGCCGTTTCCTCCACCAGCCTCTGTCTTGCTTCCGTGGTTGCCCAGGCGCTGTGTGGGGAAATGAGAATGTTTTTAGCATGGAGCAGGGGATGATCCCGCGGGGGCGGTTCCTGCGTGAGTACATCGACCGCGGCGCCGGCGATTGCGCCGGTATTCAGGGCATCCGCCAGGGCCTGTTCATTCACAATTCCTCCCCTGGCCATATTAATCAGCAAAGCGGATTTTTTCATTTTTTGAAGCGCGTCCGCGTCGATCCGATTCCGGGTTTGCTCCGTAAGGGGACAATGGATGCTGACCACATCCGATTCCGACAGCAGAGTATCCAGAGGCGTGCAGGGACGCCCGTTCACCGCAAGGCCGCTCCGATTGCACATTTTGACGTTCATCCCGAAGACTTCGGCGAGCCTGGCGACTTCCCGGCCAATGGCTCCGAATCCGACAATGCCGATGGTTTTTCCGGCCAGCTCGAACGTGGGGTATTTGAGCAAGGTAAACAGAGGTCCGGCAGACCATTCCCCGGCCAGCACATCACAATGATATTGCACGAGCCGGGTGGCCAGACCGAGAATCATGGCGAAGGTGTGCTGGGCGACGGACCGGGTGGCATAATTCGGAACGTTGCAGACCTGGACGCCGGCTTCCCTGGCTGCGGCCAGATCGACGTTATTCACCCCCGTCGCTACAATGCAGATCAGTTTTAAATCCGGCAGAGCCTGGATTACATCTTTCGTAAATCGCACTTTATTGCAGATGGCGACCTGGGCGGACTTGCATCGCGATACCGTTTGAGAGGGTTCCGTCCGGTCATATTCGGCATATTCTCCCAAAGCCCGCAGGGCGGAGTAATCCACATCCCCCAGCGTCACCGTTGCCGCATCCAGAAACACTATGTTCATAGGCCGATTCCGCATCTCCAGACCATTCGCCTCGGCGTATTCTAAAGGGCAATGGAAACGATGTAAACGCCAAAGCACGAAAAGACAGGTTCCTGGTGGAACAAAATAATCAAAGGAAATTATTTGTTGTCCGATACTGCTTGTAAAAAATGGAAATTCAAGAGACCTGGAATGATTATATAACCAATTGTAAATAAACAAGATATAAAATATTATGAAAGTTGACAAAAATGTTGACCGGTGATATGAAACCAGTTTATAATTGTATCAGTATTGATACAAGCAGTCTGCTTTATGAATACCCATCGACGACGAGTCAGACTTTGGAATATCTGTCTTATTGCGGTTCCGATCAATGGAAAGAACGTGTGAAACCATGAGCCATACCCGAAAAGCATTTACCCTGATTGAGTTGCTGGTTGTGATTGCGATTATCGCCTTGCTGGTATCGATTTTACTGCCCGCGCTGAATGAAGCGCGAAACCTGTCCCGGCGCGTGGTGTGCTCGGCCAACCTGCACAGCATGGGGCAGGGATTTTATCAATATGCCCAGGACAATAAGGACATGCTTCCCCCGCAAGCGTTCTGGGGAATAAGTGGATCGAATACCTATCTGAGTTATCACGAAAGCTACTTGAAGCCCAGCGCCCCGGCGAATGGATATGGCCCCATCACCATCATGAAGGCATTCGGTGCCGGCGGGCTGTACGATACGGGTTTGATTACGGAAATCGGGACCTTCTATTGTCCGGGGCTTCTGAGTTATCCCTCCGATTCCGATTCGCACAAAATGAGTTATTATATTCATCCGGTTACGGGGGAATACTATACCTCCGATCCCCCGGGACACATGAAAATGGTGCGGATATCCTACAATTATTTCAAGAATAACATCCGTTCCCTGGATAAAATGGGATCGCGGTCTTTTCTGTACGATCTGATTCACAGCCGATATCTGATTTCCCATATTTCTTCTACGGGAGATCCGAAGGGATTCAATGTGTTGTATGGCGACGGACATGTCGTCTTTAATACGAATCGGGATGTTCTGGAAGAGGAATTGTGGGGCGATCTGACGCCGGTGGGAGAGCCGGTGGGCCAAACGCCGGATCATAATTTTCCGCTCTTATTCGGTGTGATGGCGGTCCTGGGGAACAATACCCCCGATTTGAACGCGCTGGGGGGAAATTATCAGAATTTCGTCTGCAACGAAAATCCACGCGACGGCGCCGGTCAGGGGACATATATGGGATTGCCTCCGAATTATCCGAACCCGTAAGGACGAAGGGCTATACGCTGTCTCCTGGACGAGAATGCGAGGAAGGAGGGGAGGCGACATATCTGTTTGAACAATCCCTCGGATAATCCGGAACTCTGGTTTTCCATTATCGAACGGGCGGGGAAGAATGCCCCCCGTTTGAGTGATATCACGGGCGGAAAATATTATTATTGGTTATGCAGCGAGAATCCTATGGATGGCGCCACGGCGGCTTATGGGGAATTCCAGTTTCAGCCTTCCTATTGATCTCCCCGCGGATCGGAAATGAATTCAGGCACGGCCCATGGCTGTGCCTTTTTTATTGTGCGCCGGGCATGGTGATATGCTCATGGGGTTGAAGTTCCCTGCGGGCCGCGTTGAGCGGAACCGCCAGCCAAGGTCAACTGCGGTACAGGGAAGTACTGTGGGAAGGTAGCCGGAGGTTTATGATGGACTCGACGAATAGAAGTCGGATACCAGACCGATATTTCCGGGCAAGGGAGCAATAGATTCCGCGGCCCGATACGCATCCGGAGGCGATGCCGGTAAATCCGGCGAGATCCAGCAGGAGGTTAGACGGCTTACCCCAGGAGGTCTGTGAGGCGAGTATCGTATCCACACCATCTCTTCAAGGCCATCACGTCCAAGAATCGTCGACGTCTTACAGTAGTCAGCAGATGTCATAGCAGTATGAAGCGGCGGATAATAAGGGACATTTAATAAAGTCAGTAAAGTAATTAAAGTTAATAAGCCATGTGGATCGCGCCAATATCGATTCAGTGTTATAATCTTGTGATAGTCATCGCAGATGGTTGTTTTTTTCTTGTATAAAGGAAAGTGGTGATTTACAATAAAACCTGGAAAATGAAAAGAGATTCAGAGGAGTGAAAATGTTTCCTGAACCATTCCAAGGGAACCTTATTTCACACGGATATGGAAGTTTGCTTTCAAACAAATACGAGATGGTTTTTGTTTCCGTGTAAATCATTTGAACGTTCTAGAAGCAGTATATATCGATTCGCATAACCAACTCAATATCTGTATTTGGCTTTTGGTGTGTTGCCGCAAGCCATCATGCTCTTGGTGAGCACAGGTTCAATTGTTCTTTCAAAGGAGAATGGACATGATTAGAAAAATGGTGTTAGTTTTGTGTGCCGTCTTGTTGATCGGCAACGCCGCGATGGCGGTCAGTCAGTACTGGATTGGTCCTGCCGCCGGCGGGGACTGGAACGACGGAAACAACTGGTCCATCACGGCGAATGGCGCTCCCTCGGGACAGGTCCCGGGCTCAGGGGATTATGCCTATGGGGCCCCCCGGGCCGAGGACTGGGTTGGAGTGAATGCCACAGATGCTTTTACGATGACCGAAACGTCAGAATCGTGGTACAATTGGACGAATCAGATCATTAATATTACCAGTCCCACTGCGACCTTCTATCGTTTCTATGGTGTGAACGGTAATGCCACGGCCAATGCGCTGACTCGTCTGACGCTGAATATCCAAAGCGGCGGAACTCTGGCCATGACCAGCAATTACGTCCCGGCCCGTTACAACTATGCCGCTCAAGAAACGAATCAGTATGACGGCTCAACCGTATCCATTGGCGGATCCCTTCAGTTATCGGATCGTGGATATCGCGCGATTTACAACATGTACGGCGGTACAACAACGGTTGGCAGTGCTCTCTCTTTTGGTGCAAAATGCGGCTGGAATCAGACGGGGTATCTGGGCGATATCACCTATAATAGTATAACGCATGTGAATGCGGATGGTGATTTCCCCCTCACCGGCGCGGAAGCACGGTTTAATCTGTTTGGCGGGACAATAACGGCAGGGAGCATTAGCTTCGCTATTCCCGAAGCCACCCAAACCGTTAAACCGACCTTGAACATTACCGAAGGAACGCTGCTCCTCAGCGGCGATCAAACGGTTGCCGGAACGGCTCTAATGAACGGAATCGCCAATGGCAATGTCATCGGCTACAATGGCACGGGGATTGTTAACTGCAGCTATGACGCGGGTCTCAATAAAACCATAGTTACGGCTGTTCCTGAACCGGCCACGATGATCATGCTTGGATTGGGTTCTGTTCTGGCAATTCGTCGTCGCAAATAAGGTTGTTTTCACAAACAGGTTTTTATGGGCGTATCGATTGATACGCCCTTTTTGTATATCTTTCTATCACCAGGCATAACGTTGCCTTTCCGATGAAAACCGATTGCCAGTTCAGCGGGAAGTTTGTAAGTTAGGGGAAAAATCAACCTTATAGACAGGATGTTTTTATGCGAAAAACCTCGGGTTGGATGATATTTCTTGCCGTATGTTTTTTGGGGTGCGGAAACGCGGATCGGATGTATGCGGGGGAACGGCCCCGGCGGATCGCCGTGTTTGGCTCTTCCGTGGCGTATGGGACGGGGGATCAAATCACCGAGGAGATTGATCGGGTACGGATCGAACCGGCGGGGGCGGTTGGTCCTGATGGCCTCCAGAGAGTTCGGTTCCAGCTGATGAATTGGCAGGCGGAGGGGGAGATGATGCTTCAGACGAAAGACAAATCGTTTGCAAATATCCTTAGAAGCGACGGGATTTCCTTTTCGATCCATCGAGGTTACCAGGGAAGGCTTCGTGAATCGCTGGTCGGCCGCGGGTGGGAGGTGCTGAATTGCAGCCGCGGAGGGGACCGCACGGAACGATTAATGCGGCGGTATGAACCGGAATTGCTGCCTGTGAAGCCGGGATATGTGTTTATCGGTTTGTCACTGGCGAATGAAGGACTCCGGCGGCTGTCCGGGGATACGATGGAAAAAAAGCAGGAGGTGTGCGACACGTTTACAACGGGAATGAAGGCGATCATTGAGAGAATCCGGAAAGACGGAATGGATGTGGCGATGGGGCTGAATTATCCGCATGATGTATATACCCGGGAAGACTATGAACTGCTGAAACAGAAAAATCTGGAGATGAACGGCTGGGATGTGCCCAGTGCGAATTTTCTGGGAGCGGTAGATGACGGGCGGGGGCACTGGGTCACCGGGTATAATGCCGACGGCGGACATCCCAACGCGGCGGGGCATCTGGAAATGTTCTATGCGATTGTGCCCACGCTATTCGAAGCCCTGGAGGCGGGCAAAGGAACGCCAAAGCGGATTCTTGAACAGGATAATGGCTGGAAAACAGATGCCGACGAGGGGAATTATCTGTGTTTTGACAGCGAATTTGCCATTCACTCTCATGCCGTGTATTTCCGTTTCCGTTCGTCGGGCGATGGGATTCTGACCGCCGCGAACAGCGAGGACAAAGGCTGGCGGGTCGAGCAAAAAGACGGCACGGTGTATTACCGGGGGATTAATGGGAAACTTTCCGGCGAAGGGGCCATGACGGGGGATGCGGCGTGGCATACGATTGCGATTTCGCATCGCTGGGCGGCGGAACAAACGGAATTTTACGTGGACGGCCAGATGGTTGGCCATACTTCAGAGCAATTCGCACCGCAGCGGTTTATACTTGGGGCGGATGAGAAAGGCCAGGGCGGCGCCGCCGCGGAATTTGGAGAATGGATGATCTATCGCTCCTCCCTGAACCCGGAGGAAGTAAAACGCCTGCATGAAGGCGGATTAATCCAGGCGAGCATGGAAGTGTACTGCCACTTTCCGGACAATGCGGGGAAAGAATCTCCCCAGGCGGTCAACCAGGCGCAATCCCTCTCGCAGGTGAAATTCATCACCCGATAGTCAGACTCACCGCGGGAAAAGGATTCCTGTCAGCCAGACTGTCGGTTTGGGCCTCAGCGGGGTTTGTCCCGGGCGTCACAGGTTGTACGTTTGAACAGGAATAGAGTCTTGATCTTCTGCGGCTTGCCTTCCACTTCCAGCAGGGGGTATGCCAGGAAGTTAATCGGCCCGGACGCTGGAGACGGTTCAACCACCAGATCGCGCCCGCGGGAGAATTCTAAACGATTGGCCGGATGATGGCCAAAGAAATACATGCTCAGCGCGCTGAACTTGTCCGCTTCGCTGATATCGCCCGGCCACCATTTTCCCTCGGCTAACAACTCGGCCCAGCAGGGGTATGCAGACGTGCCACC
>CAZOTP010000088.1:0-12002 GCA_964582655.1 uncultured Pirellulales bacterium
TCATTGAAGATAAAGTGGCGGGCGGGGCAATCCCGAAGGAATTTGTTCCGGCGGTGATTCATGGGATCAAAGATGCCCTGGGATCGGGGTATCTGGCGGGATATCCGGTAACCAACATCAGGGTGTCTGTCTTGGACGGTTCTTCCCATCCGGTGGATTCATCCGAGCTGGCGTTTCAGCAGGCCGGTTCGATGGCGTTTCAGGAGGCAGTCAAGAATGCCCGGCCGGCATTGATGGAACCCATTATGAGGCTTCAAGTTATAACGCCCGAGCAGTATTATGGTGCCGTTCAGGGAGACCTGACCCGCAAGCGGGCGGTGATTTATAATACCGAGCAAAAAGGTCCGGTTCGGGTGATTGACGCCCGGGTTCCGCTGTCGGAAATGTTCGGTTATGCCTCCGATTTGCGAAGCGTTACCCAGGGGCGGGCCAGCTATTCCATGGAGCCGGATGAATATGTTTTGATTCCGGAACAAATTTCTAAAAAAGTTTTAGAAACTCTCTATTGACAAGAAAAATGGGATCCTGTATATTTCTACGTCTCGACCTAAGCGAGCGAAGACGGATTTTTCGCGATTAGTGTAAGTTGAGTCCTGATCAAGACTTACCCAAGGATGGGTGGGATGGGCTCTGCCGTAGGTACTCGCCATAAAGCAGATGGCAGCAATGGTTTCCTGCGGTCCTGAAGGTCTTACACCGGCAGGAATCGAGAAGGAAACCGGAAAATTGTTGTTGCCGGACGCGATTTTAAAGTTTTTTGTTGACGGACGTTAGAGTTTTGTTACTCTACCCGGTCTCTGTATTTTTGGACGCCTAGGCAGAATTGTAGTAAACCGTAGCTGGAATCGTCCGGGGCAGAACGAAAAGGCCTGCGGGACCAGCGAAAGCTAATAACGGAGTTGTTGCGTGGAAACGGAACGGATACGAATCAGAATGGAGGCCTATGACCACGGGGCGCTGGACGCCTCGGCGAAGGAAATTGTGGACCAGGCCCGCCGTACCAACGCCCGGGTCAGCGGTCCGGTTCCTCTTCCCACCCGGATTGAACGTTATACGGTGCTTCGTTCGCCGCATATCGACAAGAAATCCCGCGAACAGTTCGAAATCCGGACGCACAAGCGTTTGATCGATATTTATGAAGCGAACCCGCGGACCGTGGAGGCGTTGAACCGACTGGTGGTTCCGGCGGGCGTGTTTGTAAAGATTCGTGTCTGATTCTGGAATGCATCCCAACGTGCGGTTGATTGAACGGCACGTTTTTTATTGTCGGATAAGACACCGCAAGAAAATAGCGAGTACGTAACTATGATGCCGATGCTGTTAGGAAAAAAAGTTGGAATGACACAGGTGTACGATGACAAGGGGCGCATCGTGCCTGTGACCGTGCTTCAGATTGGTCCGTGTACGGTAACGCAGGTAAAGACCGAGGAAACGGACGGCTACAGTGCGTTGCAGCTTGGATACGGCCAGGTGAAGAAATCGCGACAGAAGAAGCCTCTGGCGGGACATTTCAAAAAAGCCAACGCCCCGGTATGTCAGATTATCCGGGAAGTTCGGACCGCCAAACCCGGCGAAAAAAATCTGGGCGATGTATTGACGGTGGCGGAATTCGAGAATGTGGCGTATGTGGATGTAGTGGGCACTTCGAAGGGAAAAGGATATCAAGGTACGATCAAGCGGCATGGCTTTAAGGGCCAGCCCGCCAGTCACGGCTGCGAACGGAAACATCGCAGTCCCGGCGCGATCGGCATGTGCTCCCGCGGTCACAGCCGCAGTTTGAAAAAGGGACGCCGGATGTCCGGTCACATGGGATGCGACCGGATTACGGTGAAAAATCTGAAAGTGGTGGAAATCGACGCGGAAAATAATTTGATGCTGGTCGGCGGCGCCGTAGCCGGTCCCACCGACGCATTTGTCATGGTCTCGAAAGCGAAAACCAAAAGCTGAAATAATGGGCGTAACCGATGATAGAGCTACCTGTATATAATCGCGAAGGAAAAGAAATCGACCGGATGCAGATCGAGGAGGCTGTGTTTGGCGGCCGTGTCCGTGCGGCGCTGCTGAAGCAGGCCATTGTGATGTATCAGGCGAACCAGCGGCAGGGAACGTTCGGCACGAAGAGCCGCGGGATGGTCGAAGGTTCGACGAAGAAGATGTACAAGCAGAAGGGGACGGGAAACGCCCGCATGGGTCCCAAGCGGACGCCGGTCCGCAAGGGCGGCGGCATGGCGTTTGCCAAGATGCCCCGCGAGTTTCGGCAGGACATGCCCAAGAAGCAGCGTCGCCTGGCCCGGAATTCGGCGATTTTGAGCAAGATGAAAACCAACAACGCCGTGGTGGTGGACAAGCTGGAATTCGGCCTCCCCAAAACCAAGGAATTCGCGGCGATTCTGAATCATTTGAACATCAGCCGCACCTGTGTGGTAGCGATTAACGACCACGATGTAAATGTGCATAAATCCGCACGGAACATTCCCGGAATCCAGTTGATGTCGGTGGATCAACTGAATGCCGGCGATATCTGCCGCTGCCAGAAAATCTTGTTTACCCGCGAGGCTCTGGAAACTCTGGTGAGTCAGAATCTTCCGGCCGAGGAGCAGGCCTAACAGCCGGTGTCGAGGAACGTATGGAAAAATATCATGTGATCATCCGACCGTTGATTACGGAAAAGGGGACGCACCAGGCGACCGCTCTGAATGCGTATCCATTTGAAGTGCATCCGAAAGCGAAGAAACCGGAGATCAAGGAGGCGGTCGAAAAGATTTACAATGTGAAGGTGAAGGATGTCCGGACCGCCAACCGCAAAGGCAAGCCCCGCCGGTATCGCTATGCACAGAGCGAGACGGCCCATTGGAAGAAGGCGGTTGTGATTCTGGATGAGAATTCACGGATCGATCTGTTTTAAATGAACCTGCGAAACCCGAAAAAGAAGAGAAACCGTTATGGGCATACGAATTTATAAACCAACCAGTGCAGGGCGCCGAAACGCCTCGGTAAACGATTATGCGGAGCTGACTCGCTCCACACCGGAAAAATCGCTGATCCGTCGCATCAAGAAAACCGGCGGCCGCAATCACAGCGGGAAGACCACCGTGCGGTTTCGCGGCGGCGGAGCGCGGAAGATTTATCGTCTGGTCGATTTCAAGCGGAACAAGGACGGCATTGCCGCAAGAGTGGCGCAGATTGAATACGATCCAAACCGCAACTGTTTTATCGCCCTGCTGCATTATGCGGATGGGGAAAAGCGGTATATTCTGGCCCCCAATGGATTGAAAGTGGGCGAGGTCCTGGAAAGCGGGTCGAATGTCGAACCCAAAGTGGGAAACTGTATGCCTCTTCGGGCGATCCCGGTGGGGCTGGAAATACATAATATCGAAATGAATCCCGGTCAGGGCGGCAAGATTGTGCGATCCGCCGGAGCGGTGGCGAGGCTGGCGGCCAAAGAAGGCGACTGGGCGCATTTGATTCTCCCCAGCGGAGAAATGCGGATGATTCCGCTGGATTGCCGGGCGACCATCGGCCAGATCGGAAATCTGGATTATCAGCATGTCAGCATCGGAAAAGCCGGCCGCTGGCGTCACACCGGCCGGAGGCCCCATGTTCGCGGAAAGGCACAGAATCCCGTGGCTCACCCGATGGGTGGCGGCGAAGGCCGGGCCAACGGCGGACGTCATCCCTGCTCTCGGACCGGCGTGCTGGCCAAGGGCGGAAAAACCCGCAATCCGCGCAAGGCTTCGAGGAAACGGATTATTCGTCGGCGGAAAAACAACCGCGGCGTACAATTGATGTTGTAATCATAAGGATTCGAGCATGAGTCGATCACTGAAAAAAGGACCGTATGTCGATGAAAAGCTGTTTCTGAAGGTTTCGAA
This sequence comes from uncultured Pirellulales bacterium, assembly GCA_964582655.1. Taxonomy (GTDB): domain Bacteria; phylum Planctomycetota; class Phycisphaerae; order Sedimentisphaerales; family SM23-30; genus CAZOTP01. The sequence continues at coordinate 3,873 of CAZOTP010000088.1, forward strand.
ACAGCGCGACCAGGGCAATCACGAGCCGATTAAAACCTGGGCTCGCCGGTGCACGATTGTCCCGGAGTTTGTCGGGACTACGTTTATGGTCCATAATGGAAAGATGTTTCACAAGGTGTATATCACGGAAGATATGGTGGGCCATAAGCTGGGCGAATTTTCTCCCACCCGCGTCTTCCGCGGTCACAGCGGCGTCAAGAAAGCCGTGACCACGTAATTCATGGCGTCGAGATGAACAGGAATTATCCCTATGCTTGATAAGGAAAAATTACAGCAATATCGGAAGCAGGCCGGATTGACCGTAGGCCAGTTGGCGGAGAAAATCGAACGGCCGGGCCTGGACAATCCGAGTTCCGCCATCCGGAACTGGGAACGCGGATTGATGACGCCGCGTCCAACTGCCGCCGATCTGGACCATTTGGCGGCGGCGCTGCAGATTTCCAAAAATGATCTGCAAATTTGGCGTGCGTCTCACAAATATGCTCCCATTGCCCCTAGGAAGGTGCGTCTGGTGGCAGATCTGATTCGCGGCAAGAGTGCCCAGGATGCGATGGATATCCTGAAGTTCGCCAACAAGCGGGCCGCGGTGTATGTGGACCAAGTATTGAAAAGCGCGGTTGCCAGCGCAGATGAGCAGGAAGCCGATGTGGACAGGCTCTATGTTTCGGAAGCCCGCGTGGATGGGGGCGGTGTTCGCCGCGGCACCCGGCGGTGGCGGCCCAAGGATCGTGGTCGGGCGTTTTCCTTCACGCGTCTGGCCAGTCATATTCATATTGGCGTCAATATGGAGTAATCTAACTTAAAGAATGCCGATTATGGCTTCGGTTTGAGGTTATCGAATGGGTCAGAAGGTATCACCAATTGGTTTTCGAACGGGCATTACGCTGGGCTGGAAAAGCCGGTGGTATGCTCCCAAGGCGGCCTATGGCGATTTTCTGGTTGAAGATCAGAAGATCCGTCACTTTATCGATCAGCGTCTGAACCGGCAGCCTCCGTACGCGGCGATCTCCATGGTGGAAATCGAGCGGACGCGGGACGAAGTTCGCGTGCTGATTCACACGGCCCGACCGGGTCTGGTCATTGGTCCCAAGGGCGCCGAGATCGACAAACTTCGCGAAGCGATTGAAAATCTGATCGACCGCAAAGTCAGCGTAAATATCATGGAAGTGAAGCAGCCGGAGCTGAATGCCCTGCTGGTCGGCGAGAATATCGCTGAGCAGCTCAAGCGAAGAACTCCCTTCCGCCGGGCGATGAAGCAGGCCTGCGAAAACTGCATGAATGCCGGCGCCAGAGGCGTCAAGATTATCTGTTCCGGCCGGCTGGGCGGAGCGGAACTGGCCCGCAGCGAAGCGCAGATTATGGGCAGTATTCCTCTCCAGACCCTCCAGGCGGATGTGGATTACGGCCTGTCGGTCGCGGTAACGACGTATGGAACCATCGGGATCAAGGTATGGATTTATCGCGGAATGTTTAATGAACAACGAGAACCTGCTCCGATGACTCGGCCTTCGGGACGAAGACGGGCAGGCAGAGAGAAGGCGTAACTCGAGGTATTAGCTATGGCGTTGATGCCGAAACGTGTCAAATATCGAAAGTGGCAGCGAGGCCGAATCCGCGGTGTCGCCACCAAAGGCAATTATGTCGCCTACGGCGAATATGGAATCCAGTCGCTGGAACCCGGGAGCATCCGGGCCCGTCAGATTGAAGCGGGCCGCGTCGCCGCCACCCACTTTCTGCAGCGGGAAGGGAAAGTCTATATCCGCATATTTCCCCATCGTTCGGTGAGCGCCAAGCCGCTGGAAACCCGTATGGGAAAAGGAAAGGGCGAACCGGATCACTGGTGCGCCCGCGTGAAGGCCGGCACGATTCTGTTTGAAATCAGCGGCGTTCCGGAAGATGTCGCCAAACAGGCGATGGCTCGCATCTCGCACAAAATGCCAGTTCGCTGCCGGCTGGTCACACGGCGGCATATCGGATAACAGTGACACGGAAAGACGGATACCCCGTATGAAGATCAAAGACATCAGAGAAATGAATCCGGATGAGTTGGTGGATGAGCTGGATCAGCTTCGTAAAAAGCTGTTCGAGATTCGCACCCAGGCCGTTACGGAAAAGCTGGAGAATCCCACCCTGATCAAGAAAACCCGTCAGGATATCGCCCGGCTTTTAACGGTAATCCGGCAGCGGGAGCTGGCACAGCAGGCCGCGAAATAACGTCATGGAAGTTGATACAAGGATATGAAACCGATGGCAGAAACCCAGCGAAAACCTCTGAAAACATTCAAAGGCGTTGTTTCCCGTAAATCTGGAAACAAGACGGTTCGGGTCGTGATGGAATACCAGACCCGGCACCCGAAATACGGCAAGATTCTCCGGCGAAGAACCGTGGCCCTGGTGCACGACGAAGCCAATACGGCGGGCGTGGGCGATACGGTCGAGATTTGCAAAACCCGTCCGCTGAGCAAAACGAAATCCTGGCGGCTTCTCAAGATTGTTGAGAAAGCCGTGTAAGGCAGGCGTTACAAACGAACAACCGGAGTGGTTCCTACAGACAGAGTTGGTGAACAAAGATGATTCAGACAGAAACAATCATAGATATTGCGGATAACACCGGGGCAAAAACAGCCCTGTGCGTGAAGGTGTTCGGGGGCGGATCCGCTCACGGTCAGTTTACTCGAAACAAGGCGGAAGTCGGCGATGTGATTTCGGTGGCCATTAAAAAGTCGCTGCCCACCCTGACGCTCGACACCAAAAAAGTCTATCGCTGCGTGATCATCCGCACGAAAAATAAAACCCGCCGGCCCGACGGAAGTTATGTTCGGTTTGACAGCAACGCCGGCGTCCTGATTGACAAGGAAGGCAATCCCATCGGGACGCGCATTTTCGGCGCGGTGGCGCGGGAACTGCGGGAAAAGAATTTCATGAAAATTGTTTCTTTGGCATCGGAGGTGGTCTGATGACACGGCACGTGAAAAAAGGCGATATGGTCGAAGTCATCGCCGGCGATTACAAAGGGACTCGCGGGAAAGTTCTCCGTGTGGATCCGGAGAAAGACAAAGTGGTTGTGGAAGGCGTGAACCGCGTGTACAAGCATGTTCGTCCTTCGCGGAAAAACCCGCAGGGCGGCCGCATCCAGGTGGAAAAACCCATCCACATCAGCAACGTTCTTCCGATTAACCATAAAACCAACAAGCCGACGCGCGTCCGGTTCCAGAAGGATGATTCAGGCCGGAAGAAACGCGTGGCGATGGACGGCACGGTCCTTGGATAAACCCGAAAGATTACAAGCGTAAGGCGAATCATGGCACGGCTGGAAAATCAGTATAAAGAAAAAGTTATTCCGACGCTCATCAACGAGTTCAAGTACAAGAACAAGATGCAGGTTCCCAAACTGGACAAGATTGTTCTTTCGATGGGACTCGGCAAGGCGATTCAGGATAAGAAACGGCTGGAAACGGCGCTTCGCGACATGACCGACATCGCCGGACAGAAGCCGGTCATCTGCAAGGCGAAGAAGAGCGTGTCCAACTTCAAGCTTCGCGCCGGGATGGACATCGGTGTCAAAGTGACGCTCCGCGGGAAACGGATGTATGAGTTTCTGGACCGCCTGATCAATCTGGCGATTCCCCGGTTCCGCGATTTTCGGGGCCTGAATCCTTCGGGATTCGACGGCCGTGGCAATTATAACATGGGCGTGGCGGAGCAGTCCGTTTTTCCGGAAATCAATACCGCGAAAATTGAATATCAGCAGGGCTTGAACGTGTCGATTATCACGACCGCGCGGTCGGACAATGAGGCCCGTCATCTGTTGAAGCTGTTTGGAATGCCGTTTCGGACCTAAGATCAGTATCCGATAACATTTGTACCTCGAGGAATGCATGGCGACAAAGGCAATACGAATCAAGGCTCAGAAGAAGCAGAAATACCGAGTTCGGGAATACTCCCGCTGCCAGTTATGCGGAAGGCCCCGTGCCGTCTATCGCAAGTTCAAGATATGCCGCATTTGTTTTCGCACCTTGGCCAGTGAAGGAAAAATCCCCGGAGTCAAGAAGACCAGTTGGTAACAGGAACGAGTAAGAATCTTTCGGAGTAAACAGGAATTATGAGTCACGCCGACCCGATTTCCGATATGCTGACGCGAATCCGCAACGCCGCGTCGATCTGCCGGCTGGAGGTTTCCATCAAAGCGTCCTCTGTCTGCCGCAATATCCTTCAGGTGATGCAGCAGCAGGGGTACATCCAGTCCTTTGACTTCATCGAAACCGCCGATAAGCAGGGCCTGCTTCGGATTCAGTTGAAATACGGCCCCCTCGGGGAAAAGCTGATTCATGAAGTGAAACGCTGCAGCAAGCCCTCCTGCCGCGTGTACTGCAAAGTCGATCAAATTCCGTCTGTCATGGGCGGGCTGGGCATAGCGATTTTGAGCACCAGCCAGGGATTGCTCTCCGATCAGCAGTGTCGGGAGCGGAATCTCGGCGGTGAGTTGATTTGTACCATATGTTAATACAGGTTCTTGCATAAACGGATATATCACCCATGAGTCGTTTAGGAAAAAAACCCATACCTGTGCCTTCCGGTGTGAAGGTCGAAATCAAGGGGCAGACCCTGAAAATTGGGGCGGCCTCGTACAGTTTGACGCTGAACATTCATCCCGGCGTCAAGGTGGAATTTCTGCCGGACAAGTCGATGATTCAGGTGACCCGCCTCGGGGAGGAACGCATTCAGAAAGCCATGCACGGCACCACCTGGGCGTTGATCGGCAATATGATCGAAGGTGTGACCAAGGGATATCAGAAGGACATGGCGATTTACGGCACCGGGTATGGCGTCAAGCAGCAGGGGACGAACCTTCAGCTTACGCTGGGGTTTGCCAAGCCGGTGGAACTGCCTATCCCGGCGGGCGTCAAAGTTGACATCCAGACTCCCAGTACCCGAGGAAACGACGTGCCGGCTCTCTTTAGCATCAAAGGACCGGATAAATGGGCGGTCGGTCAGTTTGCCGCCCAGGTTCGCAAGAGCCGTCCGCCGGAACCCTACAAGGGAAAAGGGGTCCGTTATGCCAATGAAGTCATCAAACGGAAAGTCGGTAAAGCCTTTGGTAGCGCGTAATCCCGAAAATGAGACAGTGATACTATGGATAAATGCAAAGAAAAAATTTACAGTCGCCAAAAACGGAAACTCCGCGTTCGAAAGAAGGTGTCCGGGGATCCTCAGCGCCCCCGGCTGTCGGTATTTCGTTCCAGCCGGAATATGTATGCACAGATCATTGACGATCTCAACGGCGTGACGCTCGCTTCCGCCAGCACAAAAAGCAAGGATCTGGCGGAACTGGTTTCGTATGGCGGGAACAAAGCGGCCGCGGAAAAAATCGGCGAAGCGATTACGAAAAAAGCGTTGTCCCTGGGGATTCGCCAGGTCCGGTTCGACCGGGGCGGATACCAGTATCATGGTCGTATCAAGGCCCTGGCGGAAGCGGCCCGAAAAGCCGGACTGGTCTTTTGACAGGCAAATTCGGTGTTCAGGTTCCGTCCGCCCCGCGGGGGTAAGACGGCAAACGAAAAGTTCTGGAGATGAACGTGACGCAAATAGCACAGCGAACACAAGTGTTTGACGAAGAAGTCCACTTTGAAGAGCAGGTGGTCAAGGTGTACCGATGCTCGACCGTGGTCAAAGGCGGGCGGCGGTTCAGTTTTGCCGCACTGGTCGTTGTGGGAAACCGCAACGGACAGGTCGGCTTCGGCTATGGCAAAGCCAACGAAGTGCCTCCGGCTGTCGAAAAGGCGATCAAGGACGCCCGAAAGAATGTTTTGTCTGTCAATCTTCTTGGACCTACGATTCAGCACAAGGTGATTGGCCGGTATGGCTCGACGCGTGTCTATCTTTTGCCTGCCAGCCCCGGTACCGGCGTTATCGCCGGGTCTGCCGCCCGTGCTGTTTTGGAGCTGGCCGGTGTACATGATGTATTGACCAAGGTCTATGGAAGCACCTGTGCGAAAAATGTGGTCAAAGCGACGGTCAACGCTTTGAAAAACCTGTATAGCAAAGAACAGATTGAAGCCCTTCGAGGCGTTTCGGTACAGACCTCTTAAGGAATTGAATAACCATGATGAATCATGAGTTAACATCGTTAGTCGGCAAACACAAGGCTCGGAAACGAGTGGGACGGGGCCCGGGGAGCGGCCTGGGAAAAACCTCCGGTCGCGGTCACAAAGGCCAGAAAGCCCGTGCCGGGGGAAGCAGCCAGAATATCCTCAAGGAAGGCGGTCAGATGCCCTTGTTCCGCCGTCTGCCCAAACGGGGATTCAACAATGTCAATTATGCCACGCGGTACAGCGTCGTAAACGTGTCTCAGTTGGATTGCTTTGCGGAAGACACCAAGGTGGACGCTTCGGTTCTCTGGAAAGCCGGGCTGATTCGATCCGCCGATGCTTTGGTGAAGATCCTCGGCGACGGGCAGATCAATCATCGCCTGACCGTCGTCGCCAACAAGTTCAGCCGCAGCGCCAAACAGAAAATTACCAGTGCCGGCGGCCTGATTGAAGAACTGGCCGTTTGAACCAGCGAGGTTTTATGTTTCAGACCTTTATAAATATATTCAAAATTCCGGAGCTTCGAAAAAAGATTCTCTTTACGCTCCTGCTGCTCTGTATTTATCGGGTCGGATTCAATGTCCCCCTGCCCGGCGTCGATCAGGATACATTGCTGGCCAAGGTGAGTAAGTCAAACGATTCGTCCAGCCCCTTTGACCGGGCGGCGGATTATCTGCAGTTGTTTACCGGCGGAAGCCTCCGGCAGAGCAGCCTGTTCAGTCTGGGGATCATGCCCTATATCTCCGCCTCGATTATTTTCCAGCTTCTGGCAACGGTAATTCCCGCGCTGGAAAAACTGCAAAAGGAAGGCCAGTCCGGAAGGAAAAAGATTCAGGAATATACCCGGTATGCAACGGTGTTCATCTGCTTGTTCCAGGCGTGGTTCTGGATTCAATATATGCTCGGTCAGAATTTAATTTATGCGGATATTGCGCAGGACCATGCGACCTCCTTTTTTATCATGGCCATGTTCGCCATGACCGCCGGGACGATTTTTCTGATGTGGCTTGGTGAGCAGATTGATGAGTATGGAATCGGGAACGGCGTCAGCCTGATTATTATGGCCGGAATTGTCGCCCGCATGCCTTGGGCGATTCGCCAGTTGATGGACCGGACGGATTTCTCGATTGACGCCCCCGCGGATAAGATTGGAACGGCCAGAATTATCTTTTTGGTGGTGGCGTTTGTCGGTGTGGTGGCCGGCGCGATCCTGATTACCCAGGGGCAGCGAAGAATTCCCATCCAGCAGGCCAAAATGACTCGTGGACGGCGGGTTTATGGCGGACAACGGCAGTACCTTCCGTTGCGGGTCAATCACGGCGGTGTCATGCCGATTATCTTTGCATCCACTCTGATGATTTTCCCCTCCATGATAATCGGACAGTTGAAGAAAGTCTGGGAATCCAATATCCTCTATCAGATCGACGATGCCTTGTCCCCGCAGTCCTTCACGTATAATTTTCTGTATATTGCACTGATTTATTTCTTTGCCTATTTCTGGACGACGGTTCAGTTCCAGCCCAAGGAAATGGCCAACCAGCTTCGCGATTATGGCAGTTTTATCCCTGGCCTCCGGCCCGGCAGGAGAACCTCCGAATATCTGGAAAAAGTGATGAGCCGGATCATTTATGTCGGCGCCGGCTTCCTCTGCATGATTGCCGTGGTACCGACCGTGATTTTTGTCGCATTGGATATTCCCTATCAGGTCGCCACCTTCCTCGGCGGGACAGGGCTTTTGATTGTCGTGTCCGTATCGCTGGATCTGGTTCAGCGGATCGAATCCAACCTGATTATGAGAAATTATTCCGGTTTTATGGAAAACGGCGGACGGATCAAGGGGGCCTATACATGATCGTAATTTTTTTAGGCCCTCCCGGTGCCGGCAAAGGCACGCAATGCAAACTGCTAGTGGATCGCTATGGTCTGCGGCATCTGTCCAGCGGCGATATTTTGCGCCGTGAACGGAAAGAAGGAACCGAGCTTGGCCAAAAAGCACAATCCTATATGGACAGCGGCCAGCTTGTTCCCGCCCACCTGATTG
>CAZOTP010000089.1:0-11781 GCA_964582655.1 uncultured Pirellulales bacterium
TTTTCATGTCGGGCGGGGGAATCGGGGGGATTTGACTTTATTATGACGGGAAAGAGGATCTGATGCTGACCTGCCGACTGGACCTTCGTAATGTGAAAGAAGCCGCCGTTCTCTGGCGGGATCGGAGCGATTCCTGCCGGGATGTTGCCGCAGGTCTTCTCCTTGACAAAACGGCGCAAACCGTTTCTCTGGTTGAGATGGAATACTGGAAAGCGTATCACCGGGAATTTAAATCCCGGACTATTCTAACCCATGTTAAAACCCAGTATCAGCAGCCCGGCCTGATCGGGGATTCGGTATCGGTGCGGATAATAACTCGCGGCCATCTGGCGGAGGTCTATCTCAACGATCAGTGGGTATTCACAACGGATATCTCTGATCTGCCGCTCAAAGGTGACGTTGGTTTTATGGCCGATTCAGGGACTTTACAGATCCGTGATTGCGAGATATATGGCCTTGAACCCATGAGTGAACCCGCCAAAAAGTAAGGAGAATTCCGAATGTTGCAGTGCAGCATATTTTGGTCAGCCGTTTTTTCCAGTTTGCTATTTCTACCCTCCTGTGCATCGCGCGGGCCGGTGGATGCGGAGGGGCGTCCGAAAATCGTCAAACTCGGTACGATTGACTGCGATGTGGTGGAAACGACTCCAGTGGTGTTTCAAGGTAAGTTGTACCGGTTCGAATACGTGCGCAGCAACTACCCCGCCAACACGACGGGAGACTCTCATTTTCGATTTGTAAATATCCGGACCGGCCGCACGACTCCGCCCTTCGCCAAAGGCTTTCATCTGGGCAGCGCCTTTGTGGAGGGCGACATTCTCTATGCCGTTGGAACCACCGCCTGGGGCGGCCAGCGCATCGAAATGTTCGCCTCCAGGGATTTTGAACACTGGGATTCATGGGTTGCATTGGACCTGCCGGGATTCGAGATTTTCAACACCTCGGTCTGTAAAGCGGACGACAAGTACATCATGATGTTTGAAATCGGAAAACCCGTGGAACGGGCCGGCGAGCCATTCACGGCCCAGTTTGCCGAAAGCCGCGATCTGAAAACCTGGAAGCTGCTCCCCCCGGAATGCAATTATGCCAAAAACCGCTATACCGCGCCGCACTGCCTGCGATACCTGGATGGCTGGTACTACGATTTTTATCTCGAAGCGTTAGAGAATCCTCGCAGGTATCATCAATATGTGGTGCGGTCGCGTGACCTGATGCACTGGGAGCAAAGCCCCCACCATCCGGTGCTAATGCCCTCTCCCGAAGATAAAAAAATCGCCAATCCTGCCCTGTCGGCAGATCAGCAGGCCCGCATCGCCGCCGCGGAAAACGTCAACAACTCCGACATCGATTTCTGTGAATTTCGCGGCCGGGTGATTATCAATTACTCCTGGGGCAACCAGCTTGGAACGGAATTTCTGGCGGAGGCATATTACGACGGTACGCTCAGCCAATTTCTCAAAGCCTGGTTCTCTCCTTCTCGTTCTGTGATAAAGACCGCGAATAAATAGAATCCGCCGCAAAATAGTTGAACATGACATATGTATTCGGTTCACCGCAAACTTGGAGCTTTTTTATGAAAAACATTTCTTTATTTTCCTTCCGTGGATTATTTCTGGGTATGCTGTTTCTTCAGACCTTTGCGTATTCCGCTTCGCAATCCGTCCTTTTTTACGTGGCGACGAATGGCAGCGATGCCTGGTCGGGCCGTCTCGAATCGCCAAACGCGAAAGAGCAGGATGGTCCGCTGGCGACGCTCGCCGGCGCCAGGGATGCGATTCGGCGGTGGAAGGCGCAGCAGCCCGCGGCCGGGCCGGTCGAGGTCCGGATTCGCGGGGGGCGATATGAAATCGAAACGCCGCTGGTGCTGGATGGGCGGGATTCCGGGTCGGCGGAATCGCCGGTTACCTACCGGGCCTATCCGGGCGAGTCGCCGGTCATCAGCGGAGGCCGGCGGATTACCGGCTGGAAAAGGGAGGGAAAATTATGGGTAGCGCACCTTCCGGAGGTGCAGAACGGGACGTGGTATTTTGAGGCGCTGTTTGCGGACGGTACCTACCAATCTCCCGCCCGCGCGCCGAATGAAGGCTTTTTTCATATCGCGGATGTTCCGGACGGGGACGACAAGGCGTTTCTGTATCGGCCGGAGGAGCTCGGTACGCTGAAGAACCTGGATGACGCCCGCGTCGTGGCCATTAATTCGTGGGATACGTCCCACCTTCGGATTGCCGATGTCGATTGGCAGAAACATGTGATTCACTTTACGGGAAAACCCTATTACCCTTTTCAGCAGTGGAGATCCGTGCAGCCCTATTTCATCCTGCATGCGCGGGAGGCTCTGGATCAGCCCGGAGAATGGTTTCTGGAGCAAAAAACGGGGAATCTCTATTACATGCCCCTGCCGGGCCAAAGCATGCGCAATGCGGAGATCCTCGCTCCCGTCGCCCAGCGTCTTTTGGAGATCAAGGGAACGGCAAAACAGCCGGTTTGCCACCTGACATTTGAAGGATTGCGGTTTTATCATACGAATTTCCCGATTCCCGCGGAAGGATTCGGCCCGCATCAGGCCGCCTTTCATGTCCGAGGCGCCATCTATGCGGAATACATGAGAAACAGCCGGTTTTTGGACTGTGAAATCGCGCATGTAAGCCATTACGCGATGGAATTGAACCAGGGGTGTCAGCACAATCGAATCATTCGAAATCACATCCATGATCTGGGCGCCGGCGGCGTGCGCATCGGCCCTCCCTCACGCAGCGGCTTGACCGAGGCGGATGATGTGTTTTTCAATGAGGTGGATAACAATTGGATTCACGATGGCGGGAACATCTTTTTGGAAGGCGTCGGCGTGTGGATCGGCCAATCCTCGTACAATACGGTTTCCCACAACGAAATTTACAATCTGCATTATACCGGCGTTTCGCTGGGCTGGAGCTGGGGGTATGAACCGTCCGCCGCCAATCATAATATCATTGAATTCAACCATATTCACCATGTGGGGAAGGATGTTCTCCATGACATGGGTGGCATTTATTCGCTGGGAATCTCGCCGGGGACGATTCTTCGGAACAATCTCATCCATGACACCGGCGATGAATGCCGGGGCATTTACACCGACGAAGGCAGCTCCGATATGCTGATCGAAAACAACATTGTCTATAACCCCCGCGGCCTCGCGTTTCTTCAGCATTATGGGAAGGAAAACCGCATCATCAATAATATCTTCGCTTATGCCCATAACGCCCAGCTTCGAATCGGGCGGCGGGAGGACCATAATCCCTTCTTCTTCGAACGGAACATCGTGTATTGCAACAACGGTCGGGTTTTCGCCGGTCCGTGGGATAACAACCTGTTTCGACTGAACCGCAACTGTTACTGGGACGCCTCGGAAGGCGGTATCGTGTTCCCCAGTCAAAACAGCTCTTTTGAACAGTGGCAGCGGCAGGGACAGGATGAAGATTCCATCATTGCCGATCCGTTGTTCCGGGATCCGGTGCGCGGGGATTTCCGGCTTCGTCCGGATTCGCCTGCGATCACCCGGCTTGGGTTTCATCCTATTGATGTGGACGGTATCGGTTTGTACGGAACTAAAACCTGGGTTCAGGCTCCTCGCAAAGCGGGCTCCTCCGGCCGTCCCTTTCCGTCGCCGTCGGCAGAACCGGTCATTTGCGATTTTGAAAGGGTATTGATCGGCCAGAGTCCCGAATTTGCTTCCGTGGACAAAGGCTCTGCAAAATCCAAAGGCTCCATAGCGGTTACAGATCGCAAAGCCCGTGCCGGCAGACAAAGCCTCCTCTTCCAGGATGCTCCGGAATTGCGGAATACGCGGCAGCCCAGTCTGGTTCTCTCGCCGAATTACCGACAGGGAATCCTCCGTGCCGCGTTTGATCTTTATCTTGAAACCGGCTTTTCCCTCCAGCTTCAGTGTCGGCAGGATCCCTTCCAGATCGGCCCCGATCTTTTTATTGCCTCCGACGGTTCCCTGTATGCCAATCCCAGCCGTGAATTTTTCAAGGACCAACCCCAGGGGCAGGAGGGGAAAAAACTGGCCGAGCTTCCGCAGGAACGCTGGATCCACTTCGAAATTCTTTGTCCGCTGGGCCGGCAGGCGAACGGAACATATACCCTGCGGATTACCGACGAGTCCGGACAAACGCAGCGATGGGAAAATCTTCCCTTCACCGACCCCGGCTTCCAGCGTCTCGACGAGATGCACTTCTTCTCGCAGGCAAAAGCCGATGTCGCCGCGTATATGGATAATATTTCCCTATCGCTGCAAGAAAAACCATAAAAAAGCCGTTCCGTGAAATGTCTGTAACAAGGCATCCTTTTTCAGGAGATCGATTATGTCTGGTGGATTTTTCCACTCCCGGCTGCTTTCGGTTCCTTCCGCGTGGATCATCATGATGTTTGGTTTTGCCGCATCCGGTGCGGAAACAAATCCGTTTTTCGTAGCACCGGCCGGCAATGATGCGTGGTCCGGGCGGTTGGAATTGCCTCTCACGGACAAGACCGATGGTCCCTTCGCGACGCTTCCCCGGGCGCGGGATGCGATTCGCGCCATCAGGCAAAAAATCGGTGAATCGGTTTCCTGCACCGTTCAGGTTCGCGGGGGAACGTATGTTCTCACGGAACCATTTATCCTCACGCCGGAAGATTCCGGTGGCCAGAATGCGGTGATCACGTATTCGGCGTATCCCGGCGAAACCCCGATCCTCACCGGCGCCCGTCCCGTTTCAGGCTGGAAATCCTGGAAAGAACACATTCTGGTCGCGGATGTCAGCGGGATGAACCTGCCGGCATCAGATCGGCCTTTTTACCTGTTTTACAAGGGCGAATTTCAGCCCCTGGCACGGGTTCCCAATCGGGATCCGGCCAGGCCTCGCACGGGCGGATTTTTGTATCCGCCTCTGGAATTTGTCGCCGAAGACACCGACAAAGTGAAAGAAAACTCGCAGGAAGGAACGCTGGCCTACGATCCGGCTGACTGGCGCACCTGGCAGCAGGCGCCTACCACCGAACAGAAAGCCAGCAAACGCATCCTCCGTTATGATCCCAGCACCCTCGATCCCTCGCGATGGAAACAGATCGAGCGGGGCTGGATTCACGTGGCGCCGCTGCACAACTGGAATATTAATTATATCCCCCTGAAGGAACTCGACCGGAAGAACCATCAGATTCTGCTGGCCGGCGATGCCAGCTACGGCCTGGAACGCGATACGCGGTTTTATTTCGACAATCTGTTCGAAGAGCTTGATGCGCCCGGCGAATGGTTCCTGGATGCGAAAGAGAACAAACTTTATTTCTGGCCCCCGGAAGAACATTTCGATCCGGCCCAGGTTGCTCTATGTACGCTTGGCAACCTGTTGCATCTCGCCGGAGTAGAGGGAAAACCCGTGGATTATATCCACTTCACCGGTTTTGAACTGGCCCATGTCTGCGGCCCGGCGGCTGTTGTCCTCAGCCATGTCCATCGCTGCCGATTCGCGAAAAATCGCATTCATCATGTTTCCCAGGGTCTCTCCCTGAATGGGGATCAGAACGAAATTCTCGGCAATGATTTTCATCAGATCAGCGGCAGCGCCGTATCCGCCAACGGCAGGGAAAACCGCTTCGATAACAATGATATCCGCGATCTGGCCACCGTGGATGTCTGGAGCTGGTCTGCGGTGAGCATCGGGGGAGTAAAAAACACATTCTCCCACAATCGGATTTGTTATACTCCCGCCTTGGGAATCGGTTTTGGCGGCCTTGACAACCTCTTCGAATACAATGAGATTCATCACATCGGACTGGAATCGACGCTTTCGGGAGGAATCTACTCCCATGCGGGCAATCAGGCAGCCGCTGAAGAGTCCACCCGCGGTACGATCATCCGATATAACAAGATCACCGATACGGTTGGTTACGGCATGGCCGCCCCGGGCGAATGGGGCGCCAATCCCGGCTGGGGAATCTGGCTCGATGATTTCATCGGCTATACCACCATCTACGGCAACATCCTGGTCCGCAACGCCCGAGGCGCTGTCCAGCTTCATGGCGGGCGGTACAACACCTTTGAAAACAACATCATGCCCGCCGGCATCCCAAGCACGATCAACCACATTCGAAAAGGGACGGAACCGTGCTTCAATAAAGTCCTCCGAAATATTATCTATTACGCCAATCCCGATCCGGTATTGATTCGCCGCTATGGCCGAATTGTCAAAGGGATTAGTGGAACCGTGGAATCCCTCGCCCCGCTCTTTCTGTGCGGTTGGAATCTGCCCCAAACCGCCATCGAGGAATCCGATTACAACCTGTTCTATCCCATCGACTTCAACCAGGCCCGCCATATCCAGTATTTCATCGGTGTTGCGGCAGAAACAATTCAGAAATGGACGCAAGACATACCCGCCGACCGCTTCGCCTGGTGGAAAACGCTTGGCTACGACAAACACTCCCTCACGGCCGATCCCTTGTTTGAGGATCTGGAAAATGACGATTTTCGTCTCCGGCCCGAATCCCCCGCGCTGAAACTTGGCTTTCAGCCGATTCCCGTCGATCAGATCGGCCTGTATGCGGATGAATACCGTGCGTCCTGGCCCGTGGAAAACACCCTCGCCCGATGGAAAAACAAAACCTTCCATCCCTATGCGGATTTCATTCATTAAAGGATGAAATCAAAGCGAGTCCCTGCCGCGGCAGGTTACACGGCCAGGTCGTTGTCCCCGGGGGATGGTAGTGTTTCGGGGAGGTGTTTTCCCCAGAGCGCTGCGCCGAAGGTCAGAGGTCCCACGCGGCCGCAGAACATCAAAAGGATAATGATGATTTTTCCCATCGGGGTGAGGGAGGAGGTAATCCCCATGCTCAGGCCCACGGTCCCCAGAGCGGACGCGGCTTCGAAAACATTTTTTTCGAACGCGGTGGATTCGGTAAGTTCCAGAAGATAAACTCCGATGGTCAGGGCAATCAAATAGAATCCCAGGTTGGCAAAGGCGAGCATGATTCGTTCGACAGGGATCTCGCGCCCCGCAAAGGAAACGGCTTTTCGGCTGGCAATCGTACTTTTCATGACGCCGAGCATGGCGGTGATCGTCGTGACTTTCACCCCGCCGCCTGTTCCGGAGGGAGAGGATCCGATAATCATGAGAATAACGATCAGGACCAGGGAGGCCTTGGAGAGGTCCGCGATGGGGATGGTATTGAATCCGACGGTGGTCATCGCCGTCATGCACTGAAAGAACGCGGCGAGAAGTCGATTTTCAGGTGCCAGGGATCGGATGGAGGGTTCGGTAAGGAACAGCAGGCTCGTGCCGATGACCGTCAGCCAGGCCGTGGCCCAGAGTATGATTTTGGTGGTCAGCGTGGTCTGGGACGATTTTCCGGTGAGCATGCGCCAGAAATCCAGACAGACAATAAAACCGATGGCGCCGAGGTAGCTGAGCGAGGAGAGGATGAAGTTGATCCAGAAATGCGAGGAGAAGGATTCGAAGCTGTTGTTGTAAAGGCCGAATCCGGCGGTGCAAAAGGAGGAAACGCTGTGAAACACGGCGATCCAGAGAGGCTCTGCGATGCCGGCATGCCGAAAGGCCAGATACAGCGCGATGGCGCCAACGGATTCGATGGCCAGCGTGAACCAGATGACGCTTTTGATGAATTCACCCAGATGAAAAGACGCGGGCAGACTGAAAATGGTCTGGCTGATCGCCGAGCGGGTCGTCGAAAAATTCTGTTTGCGAGCGAGAATGACAAAGGAGCTGAAAGTCATGTAGCCGATGCCGCCCAGTTGAATCAGAGCCATGACGATGAATTGTCCAAGGAATGTATAATCGTCGGCAATGCTGATGGTTGTCAGTCCTGTGGTGGAAACCGCGGAGGAAGAGATGAAGAGATTATCCAGGGCTCGCACGGGATGGTTCTGGGACCAGGGCAAACACAGGGCGATCCAACCGGCAAGGACGTAAGAAAGATATCCCAGAAAAACCAGCTTCGCCGGAGGCAGGTAGCGATGCCCGCGGAAGGTGACCGCCATGCTTGCCCAGAAACGATGAAGCGCAGAACGAAAGCGGATCGATGTTTTGGAATGAACAGACGCTGTTCGAGCCATACAGAATCTCCTGTAAATATCCAGAGGAGCCTCCAGATACCAAGAGGTTCTCCTCTTCCACGCCTGCGAGGTTAGCTGACGGGCTCGGGCGGAAGAGCTTGCCCTACGCCTTGCGGCGATGCGCCCCAAATTTCGGGTTCCCCGCTCCCGCAATCCGCGGGATTCGGCGGCTATGTGAACTTCAATTATACCATTTCAATGACGCCAAATCCAATCAAAACACGAGGCAACTGAAAAGGATGAATATAAATGCTTGTCGCGAAAGGGTATAGAAGCGATCTCGGAATGCCTTCAAAAACGGGCCGGTCAGGGCGATGGCAAGGGTGGAAGCTGCGATTGCAGCGAGCTGGCCAGAGCCGGATTCAATGCTTTGAGTTTCCTAAGACATTCATGCGCGGCGGGAAGATCCCCGAGATCGTTGCAGGTCAGGGAGAGATAAAACAGCGATGACGTGTCATGGGGTTTGTATTGCAGCGCGGCTTCAAAATGGCTTCTCGCCGGAAGAAGATCGTTCATCAGGCGATACGTGTTGGCAAGTCCGTAATGCGCAGCGGCAAAATCCGGTTTCAACTCCAGGGCCTTGGTGATGCATTCGATCGCGCGGAGGTAATCCCCTTGGCGGCCATACAGAGATCCCAGGTTGTTCCAGGCGGCCGCGTAATCGGGTTTGAGCTGAATGGCTTTATCGAAAAGGGTCTTGGCCTCCTCGAATTTTTCCTGGTTGAGCAGAACGGTTGCCCAATTATTGTGCGCTTCGGCATGATCGGGTTTGAGTTGTATTGTTTTCTGATAGCATTCGATGGCAAGGTCGAATTTATTCTGGCTGTTGTAAACCAAACCGAGGTTGTTGTACGCCATCCAGGCGGAGGGATTTTTGTCGATGGTGTCCTTCCAGAGCGATTCCTGGTTTTGATAGGCCGGGCATCGTGCAAAGGTGAAGGTTCCGAGAAGGGCAAGGACAAGCCCTCCCAGCGCAAGGGGAAGCGTTGGACGGCGCGGAAAAAAACGACGGAATAAAAAGCTTGACCAGGCCGCCGCCAGCGCAAGCAGCGGAATGGAAGCGATGTAGGCAAAATGATCTGCGACAAACGAATATCGCATGGGATACACGTTGAAAAAACCCAACGCCGGGAACAGCGATCCCATATACATCAGAACCGCCAGAAGCGGAGCGAGGGTAATGCGCTTTCGCAGCAGCCACAGCCCCCCAAGCGAAACCGCAACCGTGCCCAGGGGAATATATTGGACCAAATCCGATGAGCGGATAATCCATCGCGGATAAATGAAAATCAGCGGAGATGGAAATATCAGTTTGATTGCGTAAAAACACACTGCTCGGGATGCGATCAGGATTCGCTCCAGAAAACTGGAATCCCATTGGGCGCCTTCTGCGCCCACATGGGTGCGCTCCAGCCATGCGGTGAGCAGCCCCATAAAAACACCCACGGCAAAGAAGGGGATTAGCGGGAGAGCATCGGCAATGCGAAATTTGTCTTTCTTCCACCACAGAATCACAAGCAGCACGGCTGGCAGAGTGGCCGTAACAGTCTTGCTCAGCAGTGCGGCGATAAAAAGAAAAAACGCAAAAATATAAAATCGATGGTTCCGTTTTTCCTCTTCCCCGGACAGGGCCCATCGGAGGTAAAAACCGGCCGATGCAAGATAAAAAAACGCGGAGAGCACGTTCTTTCGCTCCGTGATCCACGCGACGGATTCTACATGCATCGGATGAACGGCAAACAACGCCGCTGCGAACCACGCCGCCGGAATGTTAAGAAATCGAAGAATTCGCCACAGCAGCGCCGCCGAAAGACCGTGCAGCAGGATGTTGGTCAGGTGATACCCTCCGGGACGAAGCTGCCAAAGTTGATATTCGATCCAGAAGGAAGTGTGAACAAGCGGATAGTACTGGGGTGTGGCATGAACATCGAACCAGATGTTTTGAAGCCCTTTAAAAGTTCTAAGTTGTTGGTTATTCAGGACATAGGCGTCATCGTCCCAGATAAAGGCGCAGGAAAGAGCGGGAAAATAGGCCGCGAAAGTCAAAAGGATCAGGACCGCCGCGGGACCGAGCCATCTGGCGGTTTGACCGGATGGATTCTGTCGAAATTTTTTGCGGCAATAGGTTTGGCCATTACGATTTTTTAATAGCGGCTTCACGAACCATCTGTTTTCCGGCGCGTAAGTACTGCACCAGGGGAATGTTAGAGGGGCAGATGTAACTGCAGCATCCGCATTCGATGCAGGCCAGCAAATCATACTCTTGCGCCATTGCAAGATCCCGGGCTTTGATGGCGTGGGCTATTCGGGTGGGAACAAGACCGATGGGACAATGGTCCACGCACCGCTTGCAACGAATACAAGCCATTGTTTCAATTGACTTTATATCATCTTTTGTAAGCACGGTGATGCCGCTGGTTCCCTTGACAATCGGGACATCCAGCCGCGAGGCGGAGGGACCCATCATCGGGCCACCGAGAAGAACTTTTTCTGCATTTTCCGTTAGACCGCCTGCCACGGAAAGCAGATCTGATACCAGCATTCCAACGGGGACACGATAGTTTCCAGGATTTTTAATGCCTGCGCCAGTTACAGTTACGATTCGCTCTGTCAGCGGTCGTCCTTCGAGGCAAGCCCATGCAATCGCCGAAGCGGTTCCGGCATTTATCACTACGACCCCCACATCCAGTGGCAAGCCGCCTGTGGGGACGGTACGATTCAGGATCGCCTGGATTAACTGCCTTTCGCCGCCCTGGGGATACTTGGTCTGGCAGATGGCAAGCTGGATGTTATCTTTATCCTTAATCTCTGTCAATACTATATTTATGGCTTCCGGTTTATTGTCTTCGATGGCGATAATGCCGCGAGCTGCACCGGCGGCTTTCATGGCAAGCTGCAAACCTGCGATGATGGGCTGAGGGGCTTCGACCATGAGCCGATGATCGCTCGTGAGGTAAGGTTCGCATTCACAACCATTTATGATTACCGTATCGACCGGTTTTTTGGGGTTTTGTGTGAGTTTTACCGCCGTGGGAAAAGCCGCTCCGCCCTGACCTACGATGCCGGCTTTGCGAATGGCATCCAGTATGGCGGACGGTTCATAACGATTTATTTCCAAAGGAGATATAATCTCTTTCCAGGGTTTCTGAGGAGGCTGTTCCGGTCCGGTTTCTATGACTACGCTGAGGATCCTGGTGCCGGAGCCATGAGGCTGCGCGGAGACATCCTTGACGATGCCGGAAACGGGTGAGTGAACAGGAGCGGAGACGAAGGCGTCTGAAACTCCAACCTCTTGCCCCGCCGATACTTGCTGTCCTTTTTCGACGGCAGGTTTACAGGGCGCACCCAAGTGCTGGGACATGGGAATGACGACTTTTGCGCCAGGGGAAAGATGGATTTCCTGGATAGGGGCGTCTTCGGAGAAATTTTTCCGATGAGGGGGATGAACGCCTCGGTGAAACGTGAATTTTCCGGTTACTTTCTCTTTGGTAATGGTGGTCATGGCAGTGAGCCTCGGCGGAACAATATGAAACGATTACGGTTTTATATTCATGGCCATAAAGAAGTTAAGATATATTTTTCGTGAGTGTAACGCAACGGAAAATTCGTGAGGGAGGCAGGCGGGAGGCGAGGTATCGAAGTGTGAAAGGAAAAAGAGTGATTCGTGGTTTGTGGCGAGTGGCGGGATGGGCAAG
>CAZOTP010000090.1:0-7300 GCA_964582655.1 uncultured Pirellulales bacterium
TCGATTTTCCAAGCAGGATATGATGTGTACGTACCTTCTTCAAGAAAACTGCATAGATTATCTCCCATTGATTCGCTTGTCATAAATTAAACTCTTTTTCTTTCCATGTAAAAGTATAACATGGCCCCCAACAACCCCTTGCTCCCAAATTCCCTTTTAACTTGGAACACGTTAATTTGGTTACCAGAGAAGTCGGGCAGGTAAATGGCCCATTTGCCATAGGCGTCGTATTCGTAGCGTTCGACGACATCGCCATCGGATTCGATCAGCGCAACGGGGCTGAAGAGGTGGTCGTGGGCGTAATAGAGATCGTCGGTTGTATTTTCCTGCGTTTCGATCTTCATCAGGACCTCATCCAGGTAATTGCCATAGACATAGCTGCGTTTTATGGTATCCGAATTTTCCGTTTCCGTCAAGACCCGCCATCCGTCGTAATAGTAGCGGGTGGTGACGCCTCCGGCGATACCCTGAACCCGCCGTCCAAGGGCTTCGTAAGAATAGACCGCCTTGGGGCTTCGGCCTGCCGGACTTCATGACGGAAGATTCACGCCCCTCGGAACCCTTTTCGGATTTTCCGCAAATGGGATGTAACCCTTGACAAGGAAACGAGATGGAATTATAATACGGAAAACAATCGCTTTTGGAGAACGCGGGTTTACTTGCCGACAGAACGAACGAACAGCAACGTATGGAATGAAATCGCCCTGCTGGTGCATGTTACCCTTCCGGGTGACAAAGTGCCGCAGGCGGAGTCTTTGGAAGAGTTGGAATCTCTGGCGGAAGCGGCGGGGGCGATCGTCGCGGGATTCTGCTCCCAGCGGCTTTATAAAATTAATCCGGCCTGCTATGTGGGGTCCGGTAAAGCGCAGGAAATTGCCCAGCGAGCCGCGGAATATAAAGCCAACGTGATTCTTTTCGACAACGATCTCTCGCCTGCGCAGATCCGCGAGCTGGAAAAAATCATCAATCTTAAAGTCATTGACCGCAGCGAGTTAATTCTGGATATTTTCGCCTCCCGCGCCCGGACCAGCGAAGCCCGGCTGCAGGTGGAGCTGGCGCAGCTTCAATATACTTATCCACGCCTGACCCGCATGTGGACGCATCTGGATACGGTGGTCGGGGCGGCGGGCGGGATCGCCGGCGCGGTGGGCGGCATCGGAACGCGAGGCCCCGGCGAAAAGCAGCTTGAAATCGACAGACGCCTTGTCCAGAAACGGCTTACGTTCCTCAAACATAAAATCGCGGAAATCGATAAGCGGAAAAATCGGCAGGTTCGTTCCCGACATGAGCATTACACCATCTGTCTGGTGGGCTATACCAACGCGGGCAAGAGCTCTTTGATGAACACGCTGACCGGCGTTAACACGCTGGCGGAAAACAAGTTATTTTCCACGCTCGACACCAAGACCACAAGCTGGAATGTCAGCCAGGGGCTTTCGGCCCTCTTGAGCGATACGGTTGGTTTTGTCCGCGATCTGCCTCACCATCTGGTGGCGTCCTTCCGGGCAACGCTGGAAGAAGCGATTCACGCGGATCTTCTGCTGCATGTGGTGGATGTATCGCATCCGCAGGCGGAAGCCCAGATGGAATCGGTGAACCAGGTGATCCAGGAAATGGGCTGCGAGAGTAGCGATAACATCCTCCTGTTCAACAAGATCGATCGCCGGGAAGCGAAAGAGCGATTGGATACCCTCAAAACCCTGTATCCCGATTCGATCGCGATTTCGGCGAAAACCGGGATGGGGCTGGATACGCTGGTGGAGCGGGTGATTGAAAAACTTCGCGGGGAAAAGCTCCATTTGGAAGTTGTGTTTCCGCAATCCAACGGATTGATTTCCAACTATTTACGAGCGAAGGGGAAAATCGTTTCGGAACATTACACCGACTCGCAAGTGGTGCTGGAAGCGGTTCTTGGCAAGAAACAGCTTGCGGAATTGCAGAGGCTCAGGCCCGATACGTGCCGGATTATTCCGCGATGACCGGATGCAGATACCCTTCGATAAGCAGGTCGTCTCCGATCTGCTGAATGTTTCTATCATACAGTCTATCAACAGGTTGCGATACATACAGGGGTTCGGTTGGGGCGGATTTGCCGATCAGGACGGGTGCGATATAGACGGCGATTTTATCAACTAAATCATTGTCCAAAAGAAAGTTATGAACGGTTGGGCCGCCTTCGGCGAGGACATCGTCGATGCCTCGTTTGGACAGGATTTTCAAGATGTACTCCAGGTCGAGTTTTCCGTTTTTTACCGGGCAAGCCAATATCTCACAACCTTTTTCTATTAAAGGATTTGCGCGATTTTGTATGGATTCCTCCGCCGTGCAGATCAGGGTGGGGAATTGGGATGCGGTCTGGACGATTTTGCAATCCAGCGGGATTTGCAAGTGAGTATCCAGAATCACTCTAAGCGGTTGTTTGACAGGCTCTTGCAAACGGACATTGAGTAATGGATCATCCGCCAGCACGGTGCCTATGCCTGCAAAAATTGCTCCGCACTGGCTGCGGAGCTGGTGGACATGCTGCCGGGCGGCGGGACCGGTGAGCCATTGTTTTCCTAACTCCTTTGGCCATGAAAGTTTACAATCGATGCTCTGGGCCCATTTGCAGATGACCTGGGGGAGCTGGCGATGGATGCGTTTGAAGTAGCCTGTGTTGAGCCGAAGGGCCTGATTTTTGCAGAGTCCTATGTTTACGTCTATCCCTTTATTTCGCAACAGGTTAGCGCCTTGGCCGGAGACCTTTTCGAAGGGGTCCAGGATTGCGATTTCGACACGGGAAATGCCCGCCTGGAGAATCGCATCGGTGCAGGGGGGTGTTTTGCCATAATGACAGCAAGGCTCAAGAGTTACGTACAGAGTGGAGCCGCGGGGATCGAGATTTCGATTTTTGCAGTCGAGAAGGGCATTGACTTCGGCGTGGTTTTGGCCATAACTCCTGTGGTATCCTTGACCTATAATCTTGTCGCCAGCGGCGAGGACTGCACCTACCTTGGGATTTGGCGCAACGAAACCAGCGCCCTTACGGGCCAACTCAAGTGCAAGATTCATAAAGACTTCGGGATTATTTTCGGGCATAGAGGTATTATAGCGGATCCGAAGAGAATAGGAAGTGACGGCATGAAAAATCGCGGGCCGATCTTATTTTGCTTAAAATTCATGTAAAAGATTCACGAATCAACAGTTACGAGGCCGATAGATGAATGATATACGTCCTATAACAGATGGACAAACTATGACAAAATTACGCGGTTTTTCTCCTGAAATGCACCGAAATGCACCGAAAACGCATCGTTTTGCACCCGAAATGCACCTACTTGTTCTGACGCTTTTTTTGCTGTCTTTTCCGAGCCTTGGAGCGCCTGTGGCGCCTTCGGAGACAAGCCACCCGGAGGACCAGACGAGAGAAAAAATTACCGGTCAGAGGGTGATGCAGACGTTCGACTTCGAAGAGCGGGAGGTGAATTACCTGGACCTTCCGATGTACTGGTACAAGATCACGGACCGGGAGGGATTCCCGCACTATTCGCGGGGAAAACTGGACAGCGGACACGCCCGCAGCGGTCAGTACAGTTTTCTTCTGAGCGGGGACGGTGGCAGCGTGGGATTCCGGTATGAACACCGCCGCATCCGGATTCACGCAGGGAGCGATTTTCAACTGACGGGGTATGTTCATCTGGAGAAGGCGGAGAATTGCCGCGCGCAGCTTTGGTGCGCGCTGGCGGACCGGACGGGCAAAGTCATTCCGGAAAGCGAGCGGACCTCGGAACCTGCGGGAACGGACGAGCAGGGACCGGACGGATGGGCGAAGATGGAATTGTACGTACCGGGCAATTTTCCGGAGGCGAAATACATCACGGTGGGCGCGTATCTTCTGCAGGAAGAGCAGTGGAACCGGGAGGGGAACCGCGGCGGCATTTTCCGGAAAAACATCCATGCGGAATGCTGGTTCGACGACATCACGATTCTGCAGATGCCCCGTGTGATCCTGCGAACCGACCAGCCGGGCAACGTGTTTCCGGGCGAGGAGATTCCGCGTCTGCTGGTGGAAGTGGACGGCGTAGGGATGGCAGATTACCCGGTGGAGCTGGACGTTCGGGACATGCATGGCCACCTGGTCTATGAAGAGCGGTGGATTCTGACGGGGATCGGCGATCACGAGAAGCGCAAGAGCATTTCGCTGCCGAATCTGCCTTCGGGATTGTACCGCGCGAAGATGGATATTCTTTCGCAATCGACCCGGATCGCGGAGCGGGAACTGACATTTTGCCGCATGGGAACGCGTCCGGACGCCTCGACGGGAAGCGGGATGAATTTCGGGATTCTGGGCCTGGACGATTCGTTCGGGGACTGGGAGACGGCGTTCACGCTGGCGCCTTTAAGCGGGGCGCGGCTTTTGAAACTTCCGGTCTGGCGGAAGAATCCGGAGGGGGGCAGCGCGATTTTTTCAGAACCGAATTTCGACAAAAAGCTGCTGCATCTTCAGGCCTACAACATGGAGGTGGTGGCGACGTTTTCGGAAATCCCGCAATCGATGGCGATGAAGATGGACGCGGGACGGCGAACGCTGCTGGATGTATTGAGCCAGGACGTGGAGCTGTGGCGAGGCCCCGTGGCGGTGCTGCTGGCGCAATACGCCAGGCAGGTTCCATACTGGCAGATCGGCGGGGATTCGCTGCAACCCACATCGTGGGATCCGCGTCTCCCGACGGTACTGGAAACGATGCGGGGAGAGTTCCGGAAGTTTATCGAAGATCCGCTGCTGACGGTTTCGCTGAACGGATTTCTGGATGTGAACCGGGACCAGATGGGCAGCTCGCGGGTGAGCGTGGGGATTCCGCATTCGATCGCGCCGGAGCAGATCACGGAGTATATCGCGGATCTGCGGAATCGGAATCTGGAGCCCATCTGGGTGACGCTGGAACCGCTGGAGGACGAGGCGTACCGGCGGGACGACATTCTAATCGATTTTGCGAAACGCGTGTTTTACGCGAAGAAGGGGCAGGCTCGGACGATTTTTATCGATCATCCGTGGCGGCAGCGGGATTACACCGCGCGTTCGATCATCGAGCCGACGGAGCTGTTCGTGGTCTATGGTACGCTGGCGGACCAGCTTGGGGCGACGGAATACGTGGGGCAATTCGAGCCTTCGCCCGGGGTGAAGGCGCTGCTGTTCGACCGGGGAGGATCGGGATGCCTTGCGATCTGGCAGGATGTGTCGGCGAGCGGGGAAGGATCGGGCGGGGAAAACGAAGTGGGTTTGTATCTGGGGGACCGTGTGGCGGCGGTGGATTTGTTCGGGAACCGGACGGCGATTCCCAGTGAGGGGGGCTTGTCGCGGGTGAAGGTGGGCCGGTGGCCCGTGCTGCTGTCGGGGATTCAAACGCCCCTTGCGCTTTTGCAGGGATCGATCCGGTTAAGCCCGGAGATGATTGAAGCGAGCATCACGCGGCAAAACACGAATCTGGAGTTTCTGAACCCGTTTCCGATGTCGATCAGCGGGCGGGTGCGGTTTGTGCTGGAGGAGAAGCAGAACGAGTCCTGGCAGATCGAGCCGGCGGTGATTCCGTTTGTGCTGGAGTCGGGCCAGACGTTCCGGGAGGCCATCGCGATGAAATTTCCGCGGAACGAAATGGGCGGGCGGAAATACCTGAAGGCGTATCTGACGCTGGACGCGGACCGGCGGTACAATTTTGAAGTGAATCTGCCATTCGAGATTGCGCTGCCGGGGGTGGAGGTGAACATTTTCACGCGGCGGATTAATGGCAGCGACCTTCTGATCCAGCAGATTGTGGAGAACACCGGCGAGGAGGAGGCAAGCTGGAACAGCTTTATCGATTTTCCGGACGGCAGCCGTCTGGAGCGTGCGATTCCGCGGCTGGGCCCGGGCGGGATGGCGACGAAGACGTTTCCGTTCGCGGGGGCGGACCGTTGGCTGGGCCGGGCGATCCGGACGGGGATTTATGATCCGAAAGGGACCAAGCGGATCAATTATCAAATCAATATTAATTAAGCCATTGCGTGGGTCGAGGCGTTGCCTCGAAGTGTGAAAGGTATGAAAGGTGAGAAAAGTGCCAAAGGTGAGTAAGGTTTGAAAAGAGCCCGCATGGGGGAATTACCTATCCTGCCGATTCATCCGGAGGGTAAGAGGCGAGGCATCGGGAACACTGTCGAATGGAGCGAATTTATTTATTGAGCTTGTTTGGATGGGCAAAATAACGTATAATTGACGCTAGGCAAGTTGGTACTGTTGTAGGAGGCAGATTCTGATGCAAAAGCATAAGTCAATTGGAAAATTCCAGATGAAATGGCAAAGCATAAGCAGCGTATTACTTTTGTTCCTTTCCCAACCACTATTCTCGCAGGGTCTGTCAAATTCCATAGATGTTGAATTCATTTCGAGTCTGGATGGAACGACGCAACATTATGTCGTTCGCTTGCCTTTAGACTACACCCCTGCAAATACCTATTCTGTTTTGATTGCTTTGCACGGACGAGCGGGCGACCGATGGCAATTCGCAGAAGGTACTCTGAACGAGGCCGTCGCTGCCCGAGATGTGGCGGCGGAGCGGCATATGATTTTAGTTTGTCCGGATTATCGGGCCCCTGCCTCATGGATGGGGCCGGCGGCGGAAGCGGATATGATTCAGATAATCGAAAAAGTGAAAGTCGATTACCACACAAGTAAGGTATTTCTCTGCGGTGCCTCGATGGGCGGCACATCAGCGCTTACCTTTGCGGTCTTGCATCCCAATTTAATCGATGGCATAATCGCCATGAATCCCGCGGCGAATCTTCTGGAATTTGAACGCTATCAGGACGAGATTCAATTGTCTTTCGGAGGTAGCAAAATCAAAATTCCTGCCGAATACAAAAAAAGAAGCGCCGAATACTGGCCGGAAAAAATATTTGTTCCCGTCGGTA
This sequence comes from uncultured Pirellulales bacterium, assembly GCA_964582655.1. Classification (GTDB taxonomy): domain Bacteria; phylum Planctomycetota; class Phycisphaerae; order Sedimentisphaerales; family SM23-30; genus CAZOTP01. The sequence continues at coordinate 6,925 of CAZOTP010000090.1, forward strand.
TCACTTTGGGCGGGCAGGATACCAAAATTCCACCCCAAAGTGCCCAGCGGTTTGTAGCCATTTTGGAGAAATTGAACAAACCGGTAATGTTGATTTACCGGGAGGAAGCAGGACACGGCTCCTCCTACGAGGACTCCAAGGCAATTCTGGACTATGTGGTGGCTGGGTTACAGATAAATAAAAATATCGGAATATCGGAACTGTACAGCCCTGGTTACGGTCCGCTGCTAATCAAATACCCGGGAATTCCCGGAGCACCGAGCGGTGGAACCCTGGGTATTCATCAGTATGTGATTGGAACGCAACTGTATGATCGCGGAGTTTCCATTTGCGCTAATGGGGCATTCCGCGTCTATGTTCCGGTTGGAGCAACTCA
>CAZOTP010000090.1:7310-11713 GCA_964582655.1 uncultured Pirellulales bacterium
CCCCTGCGATGCCAGCAGCACCGCAATCGCCCGGGCCTCTCGGATCGCCTGGCCGCGGTAATGTCGGAACGGCAACCATTGTGATTGTGGATACCCGCGATTCGAGTCATATCTTATGGCAAAGCGGATTGTTGCTATCCAAACAGGATGCCTTGCCGGCGGCCGTGGATATAACTGGTCTGGAATCCTTCGACGTCATTGTGGATAATTATGATGGCGATGGCAACAATGATTCGGCGATTTTCGGTAATGCGCGGATTCTGGCGGGGGGCGGATCGATCTATTTGGATCAAGCCATAAAATCGCCAGGGTGTGCCGCGTTTCTGGAAGGAGACCTCAACGGCGACTGCACAGTCAACCTGCAGGATTTAGGGATTCTAACCAGACGCTGGATGGAGTGTGGATATCCATTGCAAAGTTTGTGTCAGTAAAATGACAGGAAAGCGGAAAGATTTTTTATTCTTTTACTGTAAAATTATTTTATGCCAAACCGTGTCCGGCGCGTTGCCGGGCCGAGGAAAAAGATGATGAGTTGGAGCGTGCCGATGCCCCCTGAAAAATTCGTTCGTGCCGTGTTTCCCGGATCCTTCGATCCGATTACCTATGGCCATCTGGACGTTATCCGCCGAAGCGTCAAAATCTTCGATCAGGTTATCGTCGCTGTTGGTGACAGTCCCAGCAAGGAATATCTGTTCACCGGTCCGGAACGGCTCGATATGGTCCATCAACTGGTGCAGGACATCCCCGAAGTCCAGGTCGAACGGTTCACCGGCCTGACGGTCGAATATGTCAAAAGCAAGAATGCGCAGGTCATCGTTCGCGGCCTCCGAAACCTCTCCGATGTCGAATACGAATTCAAATTGGCCCTGACCAACCGCGCTGTCTCGGGCGTGGAAACCGTCTTCATCATGACCAGCGAACAGTATGGCTTTACCTCCGCCAGCCTCATTCGGGAGATCGCCCGCTATGGCGGCGACCTTTCCCATCTGGTCCCCGATATCGTCCAGCGGCGAATCCGGGAAAAAATGTCCGCCGCGAAAAAATAAATTCGTCGGGAGTTCTCTGTGTATTCCATCGCCACTGAAATTCACTTCCAGGCCGCTCACAGCCTTACGATGAACCATACCCGCGAGCCGACCCACTCCCACGATTGGCGGGTCCGGGTTACCGTGCAGTCCAAATCCCTCGATGAATCGGGTCTGGTTATGGATTTCCACAAACTCAAGCGGCTGCTCGAAAAAGCGGTCGAGCCGTATAAAAAGCACGCTTCCCTGAATGATTGCCCCGCATTTCAGCCGGGCAATCCCTCAACAGAACGCATTGCCGAGAATATCTGTCTTCGCCTCAAACCGCTTCTTCCCGCTGGACTTGTACTTTCTCTTGTGGAGGTGTGGGAATTTCCCGATTGCAAAGCTGTTTACCAGCCGGATTAAACAGGGGACTCTGGACAAAGGGGAAAAGGGATGCTTCAGATAAGTTTTCTTGTACCTATTGACGATACAGTACATTGGCCATAAGATTAATCATGAGGCGGAAAATGCCTCCGGTGTTAATTTTATAATTCTTTTAATAGCATGGTATTATCTTATGCAGTGCCAGAGATGTAACAAATCGGCAACCGTTCATCTGACGGAAATCGTCAATGGCGAGAAAATCGAACGCCATTTGTGTGAGGAGTGCGCCCGCAACGAGGGGATTACCATCAAAGCGCAAATCCCTCTCGGCGAGCTGTTGAACAGTCTGAATACCGCGCAAAAAGAGGTCCAGCGGTATCGCGATATGGTTTGTCCGGATTGCGGGATTTCCTGGCTGCAATTCCGAAAAGAAGGGCTTTTGGGATGTCCCAACGATTATCAGGTGTTTTCCGAACCGTTGATGCCACTGTTGCAACAGGCGCAGAACGGGGCGCTGCGGCATACGGGGAAAACGCCCCAGCAGAAAGGCCAGTGGGGGATGGATCAGCATAACCGTCTGATTCGGTTACGTCAGGACCTCCAGCAGGCGGTGGAAACCGAAGATTATGAGCGGGCGGCGAAGCTGCGGGATGAGCTGCGTCATTTCTCTTAACTATTATCAAATAATAAGATACAATTTTGGAGAGGCGTAAAGCGCGGGAATACAGTAATGGAACTGGATCATTTGTGTCAGCATGTTGGCGGTTGGCTGGAGCATTGCGGGCCTAACGGAGATGTGGTGGTTTCATCCCGGGTGCGATTGGCGCGGAATGTGGCGGGGTATCTTTTTTATTCCCATGCCGATTCGCAGCAAAGGGCGGATCTGCTGGCGCATGTCAGACGTCAAATGATGGATCTGGAATTTCCTAATCCATTGCATTATATGAACTTAACGGATTTATCGCCGCTGGACAGACAAATGCTCTTCGAAAGGCATCTGATTTCCCGCCAGCAGGCCGAAGCGGGAGATTCCAAAGGTGTGGTCTGGACAGAAGATGAAACCTTTTCGTTGATGATTAACGAGGAGGATCATCTGCGGCTCCAGGTGCTGTCCGGAGGCTTGCAGCTTTTGGAATCGTTTGCGTGCATGGACCGGCTGGACGATCTTCTGGATACGCGTCTAAATTACGCATTTTCAACGGAATATGGCTATCTGACCGCCTGCCCGACGAATGTGGGTACGGGGATTCGCGTATCGGCCATGCTACACTTGCCAGGGCTGAAAATGATGGGGGAACTGGAAAAGATGCTCCGGGCGGCGAAGGAGCTGCATCTGGCCGTTCGGGGGCTTTATGGCGAAGGATCGGAGCCGACAGGAGAGTTTTACCAGATTTCCAATCAGGTTACGTTGGGAAAGACGGAAACCCAGATAGTACAGGAACTTATAGAACTTGCCGTACAGCCGATTGTGGAGTATGAACGGCGTGCGAGGCAGAAGCTTCTGGAGGATAAAGCTACGCTGGTGGATGACAAAATTTTCCGGGCGCGAGGGATCCTGGCCAATGCGCGTATGATCAGTACGGAAGAGGCTTTATATCTGTTGAGTTACCTTCGGCTGGGGATCTTTCTGGGGCGGATCAAGGATGTTTCTCTGGATACGGTGAACCGGTTGTTTTTGCTGACGCAGCCTGCACATCTGCAGAAGATTTACAAGATGGAAATGGATGCAGCGATGCGGGATGAAGTCCGCGCGGAATATATCCGGAAGCATCTGGTTTCATGAAGAACGGGATGGACTCATTTTATGCAACTGTAGTCAGAAAAGGGATTTATACCAGCGAGTCCGCGCTGGAATACCATCTGAACTTTATCTTCCAGGGAGTGGATTTTACGGGGAAGCGGATGCTGGAAATCGGCGGCGGTGCGGGAGTGTACAGTTTTTATGCGGCGAGCAGGGGGGCGAAGGAGGTTGTCTGCCTGGAGCCGGAAGGGGCTGGAAGCTCCGCAAGCATTTCTGAACTGTTTGATAACTTTCGGAAAGAACTGAAGTTAGATCAGGTTGTCCGGCTGGGTTTGACCTTTCAGGAGTATGAACCGCAGGGGAGATTATTTGATATCGTTCTTTTGTATAATTCCATAAATCATTTGGATGAATGGGCTTGTGAACATTTGAATGAGGAAGAGAAGGCGGAGCGAATGTATGGGGAGCTGGCTGAAAAAATGCGCGGGATGATGGTTTCGGGAGGGATGTTAATTCTTTGTGACTGCTCAAGATACAATTTTTTTGCGGAGATTGGAATCCGCAATCCCCTCGCCCGGCAGATTGAGTGGAAGAAGCATCAGCCGCCTGAACGATGGGCCGATCTGCTGGGTGAAGCTGGATTTATAAATCCTTGTATTCGTTGGACTTCCTGCAAAAGGTTGAAGGGATTGGGGAGCATTTTTCTGGGACACAAGGCGGTGTCGTATTTTCTGACCAGTCATTTTTGCCTGGGGATGGAGGCGGGGTAAGAATATGTAACCTATTGTAAAAACTGGGGATAAAAAAAATACTTGCCGGAAACGAGGAGGTTCTTCCGGCAAGTAAGAACGAAGATATACGTGGCTCGCATTCATGGTTCAGATCGGTTCGCACGATTGATATTTGCAAACCCGGCTCTGCCTAGCGGCCAACGCTTCTAAATCTTCTAATTCCCTGCCACCCATGATGTTCGAAAAATACTTTATGAGAACCGTCCGATAACTTCCATTTAAATTATAACCCATAAATACGGGCAATGAGTCAAGATAACGTTATTTTTCGGTTAAAAACGCGATTTTCTGGAAGGACCAAAAAAGAAATGTGTTGGATGAACGGCAGGAGCAGGGGATCAGTCGGATGCTTCCGCCTTCGCACAAAGTGCTTCGGACGGACAGGTCCGCCTTCGCACGATGTGCGGAGCCTAACGGCTCAAGGTGTGAAAGGAAAAAGAGTGATTAGTGGTTTGTGGCGAGTGGCGGGATGGGCAA
>CAZOTP010000091.1:0-11563 GCA_964582655.1 uncultured Pirellulales bacterium
TATTCGGAGCACCGGACGGCGCGGGAGGCGTGCTGGAGGCGGCGCGGGAGGCCGGCAAGTTTTCGCTCGGGGAACGGGGCTGGAGCCTGCAGAGGGATTCGATTCTGGTCATGCTGCTGTACGGATTGTGCCAGCACGGGCATAATTTCGGAACCGATCAAACGATTGTGCAGCGATACCTGACGGCAAAGACAACGAAGCAGGCCGTTCGGCATGCGCTGATCGGTGGGCTTTTATGTGTGCCGGTGTGGGGTTTGTTCTTTTTCGTGGGGACGGCGCTGTGGGGATATTATTCCCGGGGCGGCGCGGAACTGCCGGCGGCGGTGCAGGCGAAAGCGGACGGGGTGTTTCCCTTTTTTATCATGACGAAGCTGCCGGCGGGGATTACGGGACTGGTGCTGGCGGGACTGCTGGCGGCGGCGATGTCCACGCTGTCGGGCGGGCTGAACAGCGCCTCGGCAGTGTTCACAAACGATCTGTACCAGCGGGGCCGTCCGGTGCTTTCGGAGAAGGTTCATCTTCTGGTGGGCCGCGGGGTGGTGATTGTGTCGGGGGCGGTTTCGCTGGCAATTGCGCTGTGGCTGACGGGCCGGAAAGGGCAGACGCTAGAATTGTATTACACCGCGCTGTCGATTTTCGCCGGCGGGATTCTGGGATTGTTTCTGCTGGGGGCGCTGTGCCGCAGGGCGAATTTGTGCGGCGCATCGGCGGGGATTCTCTGCTGCATCGTGTTTGTGCTGTGGGCCTCGCTGACGAAACAGAAGGTGATCGACCTGGGGCGATGGAATTACACGCTGCATCCGTATATGATCGGGGTGCTGGGGCATGGGATTGTGATGGTTGCGGGGTATGCCGTCAGCGCGCTTACCGGGAAATGCGGGGCAAAGCCATGAGTATGAGGATTCCGCTTTCCGAACGGCTGGAGAGACTGGCGCGATGGTTCCGGAGGGAAAATGACCGGCCGGTAATCGGATTTTTTCACGGGAGCCAGTATCCCCTGCACCGCTATCGCTGCGAGGATAAACTTCCATCGGGAATAGTGCAACCGGAGGATATCCGGGTGGAGCGGTTTCTGGGGGAATATGAGCGGTGGTATGAGATTTACGAACAAGGCGGCGGGGAACTGATCTGGTCGGCATCGCCCTTCTGGGGGATTCCGTGGGTGGAGGCGTCGCTGGGCTGCCGCGTAATCGCCAATCATGCCATCGGCTCAACCCATACGGAGCCTCCGGAGGGATTTTCGGAACATTCGCGGATTCCGGAATTTTCTCCGGCGAATCCGTGGGTCGAAAAAATGGCGGAATTCATTTCCGCACTGTCGGAGCAGAGCGGCGGCCGCTATCCCGTGGGGATGACGCTGATGCGGGGGATTTCGGACCTGCTCTCGGCGCTGTACGGACAGGAACGGTTTTTATTTCGCATGATGGAATCCCCGGAGGAAGTCAAAAGCGTCGCGGAATCGCTGACGGAGTACTGGATTGCGATGGGCCGATATCTTCTGGATCGGTTGCCTTTGTTCCACGGGGGAACGGGAGCATTTTTTTACGGCGTGTGGTGTCCGGGCAAGACCATCTGGTATCAGGAGGATGCGGCGGCCCTCTTGTCGCCTGCGCTGTATGAACAATGTATTTTCGAATCCACGCGGCGCATCGCCGATTCGTTTCCGCACAGCGTCATTCATCTGCATCCATCCTCCTTTGTGCCGATCGAATATCTGATGAAAACGCCTTTGAGCGCCATCGAACTGCACCGGGACACAGGCGGAGCCGGAATCGAAGAGCTTTTCGGTTATCATCGGACGGTGCTGGCGAAAAAGCCACTGATCCTCTGGGGCAACCTGTCGGAGAATGAATTCGAGTCGATTCTCACCCGTCTGCCGCACCGCGGCCTGGCCGTGATTGCGGCGGTGGAATCCCTGCCGCAGTGCCAAACCTTCTGGGACCTTGCGATGCGCATCATTCAGGAGCGATGCCTATGATTGCCGTTGTAATCACGGAGAAAGAATACAGCAAAGGCAAGCCGGTGTTTGACGCGGCGGAGGAACTGGCTTTTTTCCCGTGCGAGAAACACGAAGAAGCCGTTGCCGAAGCGATTCGAGCCCATGGAGCAAAGCACGTGATCGTGGGCGTGGAGCGATACACCGGGGCCTTGTACGAGGCGCTGCCGCCCGGCGGCGTAATCGCGCGATTCGGCGTCGGGCACGACGGAATCGACAAGGCCAGGGCGACGGAGGCGGGGCTGCTCTGCACCAATACGCCGGGGGTGTTGACCGAATCGGTGGCGGAGTTCACGATGGGATTGATTGTCGCGGCGGCGCGGAACATTGTGTATCTGGCGGAATTGTGCCGGACGGGCGGCTGGGAAACCCGGCTGGGGAAGGAACTGGCGGGGAAAACGCTGGCGGTGATCGGCTGCGGGGCCATCGGCTGCCGCGTCGCCCAAATCGCCTCGCTCGGTTTTCGCATGAACGTGATCGGCTGCCGGCGAAGCGAAGCGAACGCCGAATCCCTGAAGAGGGACTTTGGATTTGCCGAACTGGTTTGCGATTTCGCCTCTGCCGTGCAAACGGCGCAGTTTGTATCCCTGCATATCAGCGGCGCTCCGGAAAACCGGCACTTTATCAACGCCAAACGGCTGGCCCGCATTCCTCCGCAAGCCTGGCTGATCAACACCTCCCGCGGTTCCATCCTCGATGAACCGGCCCTGTACCGGGCGCTGTCGGAGAAGCGGCTGGCAGGGGCGGCGCTGGATGTGTTCGAGCGGGAGCCGTATCAGCCCGCGGACAAAAACTTCGATTTGCGCCGGTTATCCAATGCAATTCTTCTGCCTCATCACGGCAGTTCGACAGAGGAGGCATGCCTGCGGATGGCGCAGCGATGCCTGGATAATATTCGTTTTGCCGAAAAGGGGTTCCGGGAAAACCTGGACTTGCTCAATCCGGACGTTCCTGCGACTCTCCTTCCTTCCCCTCGAGCCTGTCAGGAGCCTGATCTCCCATGAAAAACCGCGCTGTTCAGCAAAAAGACCTCGCCAAAATGCTCAACGTCTCGGTGATGACGATATCCAAGGCGCTGCGGGATCATCCGGATATTTCCGAATCCATGCGAAAAAAAATCAAGGAGCTGGCGCAGAACCTGGGATACCGTCCCAATCTGGTCGCCCGCAATCTCTGTGCGCAGAAAACCAACACCCTCGGCATCGTCATGCCGCGTATCGCGCACTCCTTTTACTCCCGCATCCTGGACGGGATATACCGGGAAGCGAAACAGAAGGGCTATTCCGTCATCCTGACCGTTTCGCAGGAAGACTGCCGCCGGGAAGAGGAAAATATTCAAAATCTGCTGGCGATGCGAGTGGACGGGCTGCTGGTATCCGTTTCGCAATCGACCCAGAACGATCAGAGCATCCACGAGGCGCAGCGGGCCAAAGTCCCCCTGGTGTTTTTCGATCGCGTTCTTCCCCTCTCGTCCTGCAGCCAGGTGAGCACGGACAATTACGGCGGAGCGTTCGCCGCGATTCAATGGGCGATTCAGGCCGGCTACAGGCGGATCGCCCATTTGTGCGGGTTTGCGCATTTGCAGCACAGCCGGCTGCGGCGCGACGGCTGCCTCGACGCCCTGCAAAAAGCCCGCCTGCCCGTCCGACCCGAATGGATTCTCGAAACCCGCTTCGGGGAAGAAGGCGGGGCCGAAAGCTTTCACCACCTGTGGAAACAGGCGGAAAAACCGGAACTGATTTTCACCGTCAGCGATTCCGTCGCGCTGGGGGTCTATAAAGCCGCCCGTGAATACGGCCTTCGGATTCCGGAGGACATCGGAGTCATCGGATTCTCGGATATTGAATTCGCTTCCCTCCTGAGCCCTCCGCTGACGACCGTGCGCGAACCCGCCGAAGAGCTGGGCAAACAGGCCGCGTCCCTGCTCATCGAGGAAATCGAAAACGAACAGAATTGCCATCCCCAGCAGCGCATTCTGCCCACCCAGTTAATCGTTCGACAGTCCTGCCGAACAGCCCCCACCCCATCCAAACCCGTGTGAGCCTCAGGAAGGAGAATCTCGTGAAAAACCCGCTTCGCATCGCCCTGCAGAAACGAAACACCGCCCTTGGCGGGTGGATTCAGATCGGCCATCCCGCCGTCGCGGAAATCTTCGCCGCTTGCGGATTTGACTGGATCGGCGTCGATCTCGAACACGGCGCCATGGATCTGGAAACCCTAACGGAATTATTTCGAGCCATGAACGGGACATCGGCCGTTCCCGTCGCCCGGCTGCCGATGAATGATCCGATCTGGATTCGCCGCGCGCTGGACGCTGGCGCGCGGGGACTGATTGTCCCGATGGTCAATACCCCCGAAGAAGCGGAACAGGCGGTCCGGTGGGCGAAATATCCGCCCCGCGGGGAGCGGGGATTCGGCTTTTCGCGCGCCAACCGGTATGGCAGGGATTTCGCCGATTACGCCGCCAACGCCAATTCCGAGATTGCGATGATTCTGCAGATTGAGCATCGCAGGGCGATGGAACATCTGGAGGCGATTTTGCGGGTGCCGGATGTGGACGGAGTCTTTATCGGCCCCTATGACCTCAGCGGATCCTACGGCAAGCCGGGCGAGCTGGATTGTCCGGAAATGAAGCGGGCTCTGAAGCATTTTTTGCAGTGCTGTAAAAAACATCGGAAAGCGGCGGGAATTCACCTGGTTCGACCCGACCGCAAAACCGTTCAGAACGCCCTACGAGAGGGATATTCGCTGGTGGCTCTTGGAATGGATACGGTCTTTCTCGACCGCCAGGCGGCGGAAACCGTCCGGATGGCAAAACATCGGCCGTGAACCCATCATCCGGCCAGGAAGGAAAACAAAGATGAAAACAGAACTCGTTTCCCAGATCCGCTGGTATTTCCCGATCGCCGGATTGCTGTTTCCCATGCTATGCGCAATCGGGTGCAGCCGGCCCGGCGGCCCCTCGAGACTGTATTTTGCAAAGACTCCGTCTTTGAAGCTGGGAATCACGACCCAGTGTTTTGTGGAAAGCGTTCCCATGAGTGTAGAAAATGCCAGGAAGTTTGTGGATTTTGCGGATTCCCGGGGATTTCACTGGATGGAGCTTCGCGATCCCGACGCCGTGCTGACCGCCGAGCAGTGCCGCGATATCGCGGAGTATGCCCGTCACAAGCAGATCGAAATCGCCTATGCCAGCCAGAGAGGCCTGCTCGATTCGGATTTCTGGCCCGTTTTTCAGCGAGGCCTGAAAAATGCCGCTGTTTTCCCCGGCCCGCGCACCATCCGCGCTCTGATTGTCGATCAAAAGTATGTGGAAAGCCGGAAGCAGAGTTTGACCGCGGAGGAGCTCCGCCGCGCGGTGGAAACCGCCAACCAGGCCGCCGCCATGGCCAGACAGGCCGGCCTCCGTCTGATAATCGAAAACGGGGCGGAACCTTTATCCGGCGATGGCAATACCCGTTTCGGCCTGTCTGATTTTTTCCAGCGGGTCGGCCCGGATGTTTATTGGCAATTCGATACGGCCAACTTTTTCAAAGGTGAGGGCGTTCGGCCGTCCGCGCTGCAGGCGGAAGAATTTTTGCGATCCCATATTCAAAAACTGGTCTATATTCATCTCAAATCCGCCAAAAACGATCAGGTTTTGAATGTCCTGGGGGAAAATGAGTATGATTTTTCCGGAATCTTCAACCTCCTGCACCGGCACGGCGTTCCCTGGGTCGCTCTGGAGCTGCCCGCCCTGCCGGATGAAAAAACCATGCGGGACAACATCGATCAAAGCCTCGTCTGGCTCCGCGAAAAAGGATATATCCGGTAGCTTTTCGTCCCTCTTGCAGCAGAGACTTCCAAGGAATGCGGTTTCGCCCCGCCAAAAGCCGCCTTTCTTGGTTAGCCATTGCAATGCGTATGGGTTTTCCTCCCCATTACATTGCCTCGTTCGCCGAACCGCTGCGGAATCCCTGCAAATCCATCGCGATATAGACATAGCCGAGCTGCTTGAGGGCGGAACTCACGCAGTCCCGGAGTTCCAGCAGCCGGGGAAGGTCCTTCGCCGGCACTTCGATGCGAGCCACGGTCTGGTGGTCGCGGACCCGAACCTGGCGAAATCCCAAATCCCGAATCGCTTGTTCCGCCCGCTCGATCCGCGATAATCGTTCCGCCGAAATGACTTCCCCATACGGCACGCGGCTGGCCAGGCAGGCCATTGCGGGCTTGTCCCAGGTCGGAAGTCCCATCCGCCGCGAAAGCTCTCGAATGTCCGATTTGGACAGATTCGCTTCCATCAGCGGATTCCGCACTCCCAGTTCTTCCCCCGCCTTCATACCCGGACGAAAATCCCCCGCGTCATCGGCGTTGGCTCCGCTGAGAACGGCGTGAAATCCGCGGGACTGCGCCAGCTTCGTCAGGCGCGTAAACAAATCCTGCTTGCAGAAATAACACCGGTACGAGGGATTGGAAAGATACTGCGGATTATCCATCTCCCCCGTGAGCACCTCCACCAGTTCCACGTTGAGCCGCCGGGCGATCTGCCTTGCTTCCTGCAACTCCCGATTCGCCAGGCTGGGCGAAACGCCAATCGCCGCCAGAACGTTTTCCGGCCCTAGCGTTTCCGCCGCCAGCGCCAGCAGAAACGTGCTGTCCACGCCGGCGGAGAAGGCGACTACCACCCGCTTGCTGTTTTGAAGCAGGGACACACAATGCTCACGCTTTGCCTCGATGCCTCCGGAGTTTTCGCGTGTATTTTTTTCCTGCTGCGTCATACGTTGGTTAGGGTTATACGGCGTGTAAGCCCTGATTCAGGTCTTCCACCAGATCGTCCGGATCTTCGATGCCGATGGAGAGCCGGAGGGTGCCGTCGGTGATGCCGATCCGCTGCCGTTCATCATGCGTCAAGGTTCCATGGCTCATGGTGGCGGGATGGCAGATCAGCGATTCGACGCCGCCGAGGCTTTCGGCGAACAGGAAGAGTTTCAGCGTCTGAATGAGCTTTCGGACCTGATCCCTGCCGCCGGGGAGTCGGAAGGTGACAATCGCGCCGAAACCGTCCATCTGCGCCCGGGCGAGGTCATGCTGGGGGTGGCTGGTCAGGCCGGGATATAGCACCGATTCCACTTTGGGGTGACCGGAGAGGAATTCGGCAATCCGTTTGGCGTTCGATTCATGCTGCTTCATGCGAACGGCGAGGGTTTTGAGTCCGCGCAGGCTCAGGAAGCAGTCCTGCGGCCCCGGCACCGCTCCCGCGGCATTCTGATAGAACCGAATCTGCTCATGCAATGCCGCATCGTTCGTCACAACCGCCCCGCCGATCACATCGCTGTGCCCGCTGATGTACTTCGTCGTGCTGTGCAGGACGATATCGGCGCCCTGCGTGAGGGGTCTCTGGAAATAAGGGGATGCGAAGGTGTTATCGGCCACCAGTTTCGCCCCGTGCGCATGGGCGATTTGGGCGACAGCGCGGACGTCCACCAGTTGCAGCAGCGGATTGGCAGGCGTTTCAATCCAGACCAGTCTGGTTTGGGGCCGGATGGCGGCGGCGAAAGCGTCTGTCTGTGTGCCATCCACGTAGGTGAAGCGGATCCCGCGCGGGACATAGACCTTTTCAAACAATCGAAAGGTTCCGCCATAGATGTTTTCAGACGAAACCACGTGATCGCCCGCCCGAAGCAGGGAAAGGACGGCATCGACGGCGGCCATGCCGGAGCTGAACGCCAGACCGTGCTTCGCTTCCTCCAGACTCGCCAGGCACTGCTCCAGCGCAGTGCGCGTGGGGTTTGCGCTGCGGGAGTACTCGTAGTTATGAGGCCGGCCGATATCGTCAAACACAAAATTCACCGTCTGATAGATCGGGACGATGATGGAACCGGTCGCCGGATCGGTCGGCTGGCCGGCACGAATCGCTTTGGTTGCAAATCGCATGACAGAAACTCCTTATCCAAAAACACCGCAGGTTACACGACAATATGCTCAAACAGCGCCGTGGAGAGATAGCGTTCGCCGAAGCTGGGGACAATGGCGACAATGGTTTTGCCGGCGTTTTCGGGCCGTGCGGCGACCACACTGGCGGCTTTCAGCGCCGCCCCGGAGGAGATTCCCACAAACAAGGCTTCCTCTCTGGCGGCGCGCCGGGCCCATTCGATGGCTTCGAACTGGTCCACGGCAATCACTTCATCCACGATCTTCAGATTCAATACCTTGGGGACAAATCCGGCGCCGATCCCCTGAATCTTATGCGGACCGGGCTTGACCTCCTGCCCGGACAGCGTCTGCGTCAGGACCGGACTCTGCGCCGGCTCCACCGCGATCGCCTGGAACGAAGGTTTGCGTTTCTTAATGACTTCCGCCACGCCGGTAATCGTCCCTCCCGTTCCCACGCCGGAAACCAGAATATCCGCTTTGCCGTCCGTATCCCGCCAGATTTCTTCGGCGGTGGTGCGGCGGTGAATCTCCGGATTGGCCGGATTCTCGAACTGCTGGGGCAGGAAGGAATTGGGGGTGTTGCGGACAATCTCATCCGCCTTGTTGATCGCGCCGCGCATGCCTTCCGAAGCGGGGGTGAGCACGAGTTCCGCGCCCAGAGCCTTTAATACCTTGCGCCGTTCGATGCTCATCGACTCGGGCATCGTCAAAAGCAGCCGGTATCCTCGCGCCGCCGCCACAAACGCCAGCGCGATGCCGGTGTTCCCGCTGGTCGGCTCGACGATGAGGGTATCGGGCTTGAGTTTGCCGTCCCGCTCGGCGGCCTGAATCATTGCCAATCCCAGCCGGTCCTTCACCGACACCAGCGGATTACGGCTTTCCAGCTTCGCCAGAACGGTCGCCTTGCCATTGATTAGTTTGCGAATCCGCACCAGCGCGGTATTCCCGATCATTTGCGTCACATCTTCATATATCGCTGCCATAACTGGACTCCTTATATTTCCATTTTTAATTTTTTTTCATCAAACTCATTCTTCCGAGAAAATGTTTTACAGGTTCCGTAAAAAATCAATCACTTGCACTTCCGGCAATTTGGTTTTCACCGGCTGGGCCAGTCGCGGGGTTTGCCCGCCTCCGCCGCCGATCCAGACGGTGTAGGCCTGTCGGGTTTGTCCGGACGGACCGGTTAACTGACCGACCAGACCGATATCCGCCACGGCGCTCTGGGCGCAGCCGTTGGGACAGCCGGAAACAGCGACGGTGCAATTCGCCGGAAGAGTATCTTTCAGGGATTGCCGAATTTCATCCGCCATGCGGTCCGTGTCGGTCAGGCCGTGTTTGCACCACCGCCGTCCCGGGCAGGCAACCACGGAAACCTGCGGCACGGCATGCGTTTTCCAAATCGCGCTGTGCCGCACCGAGCCGGCCGCCTCCTCCGAGGGGCTGAACACCAGGATGCGGTGATGATTCCCGATCCGCACCGCATGATTCTGGTCGATCAGCGCCGCGATCGTCTCGGCTTCGTCGGCGGTAACGTCGCCGTTGGGAAAGGTCAGCACGGTCGGATGATCGCACCCCTGCGGGGTATGCGGATAGTCTTCAAATACCGTGTTTTGCTGCGTTTGGACATCCTGAAATCGGCGGTCCAGAAGCTCGAGAAATTTGACATCGCCCATTTCTTCGCGCACATGCCGCAGACGGGCCCGATGCCGCTGCCGGCGATTTCCATGCTGATGAAAAATCGAAAGAGCCGCCAGGGCGCAGGCGGGAGCATCCTTCGGATCGAGCCGCTCCCGCCAGACGATAGCCGCGCCGGGCCGGGCGCCCAGCGAGCCTCCGACGGTCACCAGAAAACTCCAGCCCCGATCATGCCGGCGAACCGTGAAACCCAGATCGTTGATCCAGGGCTGTGCTTTGGCGTCCGGGCAGCAGGACAGCGAGATTTTAAACTTTCGCGGCAGGGAAAACACGCCGTCCCAGGCCTGCAAGCGATGCTGCAATGCCGACGCCAGCGGGTGCAGGTCGATGGAATCGCGGACCACCCCGGAGCACGGGCACACGGTGATGTTTCGCACGGTATCGCCGCAGGCCCCCAGGCCGGTGAATCCTTCGGCCGCCAGGGCCTGCTGCAAGGAAGGAATCTGTTCGGCGCGAAGGTCATGGAATTCCACATCCTGCCGGGTGGTCAGGTGCAGCGGTGTGTCGGGCGTATAGCGGCGGGCGATATCGGCCAGACCGCGCCACTGATTCGCCGTAAGAGCGCCGCCCAATACACGGATTCGCTGCATCCAGAAACCCTCCTGCGCCTGCGGATACAATCCGGCGAGCCGGAACCGCGGCGGATCGATGGGTATTTCCCGCAACGGAAAATCCATCGAATCCGGTTTTTTCAACTGCTCGGTAATCATTCGTTTACTGCCTTGCAAACAACAATCATTTTCTGATCAATCGCTGTTTTGCGCCATCGTTACTGCAAAACGGGATGCTGGCGCAGCGGTCGGGTGTGAATGCCGCACTCGCCGCCGCACTTGCTCGTTCCGATCCACCGGCCGGCGCGCTCATCGGGCGCCGTGGTGATTCTGGTGCACGTCGCGCAGCCCAGCGACCGATAGCCCTCGGCGTACAGCGGATTGACCGGAACGCCATACAGCGCGAGATACTGCCAAACCTCTCGCTCATGCCAGATGAGAATCGGATTGAGCTTGAGCAGCCTTTCGTCGCGTTCTTCGATCTCCTGAAAATCGGTCCGCGTGCGGCCTTCCGTGCAGCGAAGGCCCGTCACCCAGCAGCCCACGTTCATTTCCTTGACGGCCTTGCGCGTGGGTTCCACCTTCAAGAGTTCGCAGCAGCGATCTGGATCGGTTTCATACAGGCGGTCCGGAATCGAAACATCGTTGGAATAGACCCGAAGTTCCGGATGCCGCCGGACTTCCTCCTTCATGAATCGAACTGTCTCGGCGGGTTTGAAACGCGTGGTGACGATAAATCCGCGAATCTTCGGACTGACCCGCTTGGCTAGATGCCAGACGGCGACGGAATCTTTCCCCAGACTGTTGGCAACGACAAGCCGGTCGCCATAGTCGGCATACGCCTGTCGAATTAATTCCAGGGATCGATCCACCTTTTCCTTGAAGTTCAGGGTTTCCACCAGTTCTTTGATGTTTTCATTTGCGGCTGTCAGACTCATTGGATAGCTCCTTTCGGCTAAATTTCATAGTCCGGCCCGTGCGGCTTGCGGCCATACGAGATTCGGTTCCATAACCGTTCATACACATACATGGCGGCGATTTTCAACACGGTGTCCGCCAAGCCCAGCTTGGCGGCCAGGGTGATTTCCCGGCTGATCGCCCACGCCACGCAAACCGTAACCAGCGTTCCCATCGCCCGCCAGGTGAAGGCTTTCAGGATGCTGCGTGCATGGCTTTCGCTGTAATGGATCTGTTTTGTGGTCATAGGATTTCTACAGGTAAGGGGAAAATTATCATTCGAACGAAATGCGAAAGGCCTTCAACAGAATGTAGGAACCATCGGATTTCTGCGATATTTCCGATGACGGCGTGCCATCCTATCCAGTGAAACAACTTCCTCTTTCCCCCCGCCCGATCGAAGGAAGATTTCAAAATCGCTGACCAATCTATATATCACTATCTTCAT
>CAZOTP010000092.1:0-11329 GCA_964582655.1 uncultured Pirellulales bacterium
ATTGCGTCCCTGGATGCAACAGAGGAACCGATTCGTGAGCAAGGTTTTCGGGATCCATGGCCGGAGATGGTGAAAAGAGACGTTGGTTCTATGGAAATCTCATGGAGGGACTTTGAGCCCATGAAAGCAGGAGAATTGGACTCTCCGATGGTTTCCCCGCAGGAGCAGATTAACCAGCTCCGGCTGGAAAATGAGGCGCTGCGACAACGCGAAGCGGTCTGGCAGCGTGATTCCCTGCGCCTCGCCGAAACCGATGTCCTCCTGAAGGAGCTCCAGCACCGGTTCAAAAACAGTCTCCATCTGATTTGCAGCCTTTTGGAACTGCAGATTTCCCACGGGGGCCGGAAAAACGCCGAGACGATCCTCCAGGATTGCTATCAGCGGATTCGCACCGTCGCTCTGGTTCATGAGCGGCTGAATCTATCCCCGGGAACCCATCGCGTTGATTTTAAGGATTACCTCGAACACTTGGGAGGCGAACTAATCCGATCCTACGGAAATCCCGACAAACCCATCACCTGGAAATGGGATCTGGCGCCTCTGACCCTGAACATGAAACAGGCGATACCCTGCGGATTGATTGTCCATGAATTGATTTCCAATTCCCTCAAATACGCATTTGCGGCCGGACAGCGAGGACAGATTGCCCTGCAAATCAAACACTCCCGGCCCCGAGAGGTCGAGATGGTCGTTTCGGACAATGGCATCGGATTGCCCCAGAGCATCAATATCCAGGAGCCGCCCACTCTGGGTTTGAAACTCGTCCATCTGCTGGCCCGGCAAATCCAGGCCGAGATGGAACTGGAACGAACCGGTGGAACCAAATTCCAATTTCGATTTACCCAGACTGAATAATTCCCGGATGGAGTTCCGCATGTCGAAGGAGCTGGTTCTGGTGGCGGAGGATGACGTGGTGTACGCCGAAGTGCTTCGACGGCGGCTGGAGACTATGGGTTATCGGGTCGCCGGCATTGCGATCAACGGAGCCGAAGCGATCGATCAATCGCAGCAGATGCATCCCGATATCGTCCTGATGGACCGGGAACTGGCACCGAATGCTTCCGGGCCGGATGTCGGGACCCGGATTGACAAGGAACTGGATATTCCCGTGGTGTATATGACGTCGCATATAACGGACCTAAGCCATGCGGGCTTCGATTCCACAAAACATCCGCCGTGCGTGATCATCCCGTGCAGCAACAGCGAATTGAAACGAAGCCTGGAATTCACTCTCCAGGAACACCGGCAGAGACAGTACGTCAGGCAGATCGAGCAATCCCACCGGGAAACCAATGAGGAACTGGAAACGATCCTGGACGCCGCCTCCCACGACCTTCGGGGATCGCTGATTCATCTGAGTGAGATCAATGAACATCTCAAGCAGTATGCCGTTCCGCGCGAGCCGTCCTCCGGAAAGCCCGTCCAATCCAACTCCGAATCCGCTCCTCCCCAGGCTGTACTGGAAAAGGACTTCCCCGATTTTCTCGATATGATTCCGCTGAATCTGATTAAAATGCACCGCATTGTGGATGGATTGCTCAAATTGTCCCGCGCCGGACGAACCTCCGGCGCCTCCGAAGTCATCGAGGTGCGACCGCTTATCCTTTCCCTCCTTCAAACGGAATCGTCTTACCCCAACACGGAGTTTCAAATCGTCGTGGATGAGCTGCCCCCCTGCCGCGCCGAGGCCCCGCATGTCCGCAAGGTGTTTTCCCAACTGATCCTCAACGCCATTCAAAATCTCTCCGAGGATCGTCCCGGTCAAATTCATATCACCGGGCATCGAAAAGGAAAACAGTCGATTTACTGCGTCGAAGACAACGGTCTGGGCATATCCGAATTCAAGCAGCCGACAATTTTTACGCCCTTTTGCCCCATCCATCCCGACACTCCCGAACGGGAAGGGCTTGGATTATCGCTCGTTCGCAGAATTGTGCATCGGTACCAGGGCCGTGTCTGGCTGGAATCCACACCGGCTCGGGGAAGTCGTTTCTATGTTTCCTTCCCGGCGGAGTAACAATGTCGATATCCGGTTTTTATCATAGCGGGAGCGGGGAAAGGATGTCCGAATGACAGCCGCGCAGATATTAATTGTGGAAGATGAACTGCTTGCCGCCGAATCGCTCCGGTGCATGCTCCAGCGCATGGACTATGGCGTGTGCGCCATTGCCATGACCGGCCCCGAAGCCCTCGCGCTTGCCCGCCAGCACGCGCCCGATCTGATTCTCATGGATATCGCCCTTCGGGGGGAAATGGACGGCATCGAAGCCGCTCGTCAAATCTGGAAATCGATGGAAATACCCGTCATCTATCTCAGCGCGCACGGCGATGAATTCACCGTCACCCGTGCCAAGGAAACCGATCCCCTGGGGTATCTCGTCAAACCCTATACCGCGGCGGAGCTGCGCATCGCCCTGGAACTGGGGATGTCCCGCAAGCAGAAAGATCGCGCCCTGTCCCGCCATAAACAATGGCTTACCACGATGCTGGAAAGCATCGGTGAAGGAATTATCGCCGTTGATGTTCAGGGGCGCGTCGTACACATGAACCTCATGGCCGAACGCCTGACAGGCTGGGCACTTTCCGAGGCGATGGGACTCGATCTGAATCTCGTTTTCCCCCTTCAGCACGCCGAATCCCATGTTCCCATCCCCAATCCAGTCTATGAAGCCATGCGGCATAAAAAAACCATTCATCTGGGCGAAGGGATCGCCCTTCAGCGGAAAGACGGTCAACGCGTCATAATTTCTGACAGCGCATCCCCCCTCCGGGATGAGCAGGGGCGCTGTCTGGGCGCGGTTCTGGTTTTCCAAACCGAACATCCGGATTCCCCCGCTCCCGCGGCAATCCGGCAAACGCAAACCGCCGCCTCCCCCTGCACCTTGTCCGAACGAGAGAAAGAAGTCCTTCGGGCGATTGGGCAGGGAAAATCCAACAAGGAAATCGCCGCCATGCTGTTCATCTCCGTCCGCACTGTCGAATTCCATCGCCATCGGATCATGCAGAAACTGCATGTGAGCAATCTGGTGGATTTGATTAAAAAAGGCATTTGTCTGGGCATCCTTCCCCTGAACGCCGAATCCTCTCCCTTCGACGCGGCGAAAGCGGAATCCAATCCATAAAGCCGGCGAACCAGCGCATCCGCAAACAAAGGAAGGAATTCCGCCTACAAACACGTTCGATTTTTGGAACGAACATCGCGGATCGCGGGTCCGTTGCCCAGAGCTCCCCGGAGAACGGCCGGGCGAAACGCCGCCATGGGATCATAAAACGTTTTCCGCCGGTCCACCGTATTGACCATCATGCCGGAGGTATGGAATGGAAGCTGTCTGGCGATTCTCCCGTCCGGCAGAATAAAACACGAGGGATAGGGCGAATACCACGCGCTGGAATTCGTCAAACTCACCCAGAAATGCCACGAAGCCGCGTGTCCCTGCATCGTCTGCCGCATAATGTGCGTATGAATGGAAGGCCCCTTCTGCCTGGCGTTGTAAAACGACTGGAAAATACAGTCCACCTTCCGCTGTTTCAACTGCTGATAAACCGGAGGAAACCGCAGATCAAAGCAGATTAAGAGGGCACATTTCACCCCGCAGATGGTAAAGGTGACAAAGTGATCGCCCGGGCTGTAATGCTTCAGATCGCCGGGTGTGCAGAACCGCTTGTCGTATCGATCCGCAATATTCCCCTGCGGATTGATGAGATACAGGCAGTTGTGCGGCTTGTGCGGCGGGGTCAGGGGATGGGTGCTCCCCAGAATGACCCAGAGCTTGCACTTTTTCGCCGCCGCCAGGATCCGTTCCGTCTGCTCCTGCAGCAGATCCCAGTCCATTTCGGACAAATCCTCGTGATCGAATCCCGCGTACCCGCTCAGGGCGCATTCGGAAAAATGGACAATGTCCGCCCGTGCCTTTTTCGCCTGCGACATAAAACGCAGAATGCGCCCGGCGTTCCGCCGGATAGAGGAACCTACGGCAAACTGACACGTCGCTATTCGAAGAGTCCTGCTTGTCATACCCCCGATTATATGTACTTCAGGTAGCTTTTCAAGATGACAAAGGTCTCGGTTTTGGTAATCCCCGAAACCTGGCTGAGCTCCTCCGTCAAAAACTTGACCAGCCCCTTGTTGGAATCGACCTTGACTTCGATGACCAGATCATACTGGCCGGAAACGATGGAGACGGCAATGACGTTGTTCAGCCGCGAGATCTCCTGGGCTTTTTTATCCAGCTCCCGCGCCTTGGAGATGGTCGCGGTAACATAGGCGAGCTGTTGATTCTCCAGCGCGTTGGGGTCGCAGAGCGCCTTGATCTGCAGGATCCCGGCGCTCTGCAGCTTCTTCACGCGAACTCGAATGGCTCCTTCCGACAGATGCAGCATCTCGGCAATCTGGCTGTTGGGCACATAGCCTTTCGCGAGAATATGGATAATCTGCCAGTCAATCGGATCCGGCTGCATGCCTTACTCCAGCACAGTCTCGACGGGGGTGTGTTCCAGTTCGAGACTCGATGCCACATTATGATAGACGCATTTCCCGCGGTAGAGATTCAGCCCCAGTTTGATGTCCCGGCAACTGCGGCAGGCTTCTTCCAGTCCCAGGCTGGCAATTTTCAGGCCGTATTTAAGCGTCGTGCTGGTCAGCGCGGTGGTCGAGGTCAACGAGACCGCTCCAGGCATATTCGCCACGCAGTAATGGACCACGCCGTCTTCGATATAAATGGGCTTGTCATGCGTCGTCGGGCGGGTAGTCTCGAAACATCCGCCCTGATCCACCGCGATATCCACCATCACCGAACCTTTTTTCATCTTCTTAAGGTGATCCCGGCGAATCAGCTTGGGCGCCTTGGCTCCGGTAACCAGAACTGCGCCGATAATCAGGTCCGAATCCGCCACGATGGCGTCAATGTTGGCTTCATTGCTGTAGAGCGTGGTGATATGCGTGCCGAAAATATCATCCATGTATTCCAGTCTGGCCGGATTGATATCTAGGACTGTAACCGCCGCGCCGATCCCGACCGCCATCTTGCACGCGTTGGTCCCGGCAACTCCGGCGCCGAGAATCGCGATGTTACCTCGGCGTACGCCGGGCACGCCGCCCAGAAGAATGCCACGCCCGCCAAAGGGTTTTTCCAGGTATTTGGCCCCTTCCTGTATGGAAAGGCGTCCGGCGATCTCGCTCATCGGTTTGAGACAGGGGAGCGAGCCGTCAGCGGTTTCGATGGTTTCATAGGCAACGCCGCGAATTTTGGACTTCAGGAGGGCTTTGGTCAGTTTTTTATCGGCGGCAAGATGCAGGTAGGTATAAAGAATCTGATTCTCATGGAACAGATCGTATTCCGCCGGCAGGGGCTCTTTGACTTTGACGATCATATCGCAGTCATCGAAAATTTTCTTTTTATCCGCCACGATCGTCGCGCCGGCATCCTTGTACTCGGCATCTTCAAAACTGGCGCTGACTCCGGCCCCCTTCTCCAGGAACACCTTGTGTCCATGCGAAACATAAGCCCTTACACAGGAAGGGGTTAAGCCAACACGATATTCATGCGTCTTGATCTCTTTCACACAACCGATCTTCACGGCAGCATCCTTTCGAAAATAACAGGTTTCATTCTGCAAAATACGAATCGCGTACTTTTATCGCAGCTTCTCTACGAATTCAACATTAATCATCGAAAAATTTACGAAATATCGCTCCCTTGGAACAATGCCGCCCCTTCTATCTACGGCATGGACCTTCTAATTCCGAACCATCGGGCTGAGGCAATAGGGTTTCATACGATCTTGAAGAAGGCGGCGGTATTGGCCCTGGGGACCGACTTCGCTGAGGTCCAAAGGTTCAAAACCGAGTTCTCTGGCGGTGGAATCCGGGGAAAGGTGAAAATCGCCGTTTTCGGGATTTACGAATCGGGGATCGGCGAGAATGGAATGGCGGTCATGTCCGCGACTGTTCCAGTCGGTCCAGGTTCCGCCATCCCAAATCCAATCCGCGGCCTGAGGGCCCCCATAGAGATTATAGTCCATGAAAAATTCGTTGCCTTCGAAGACCCCTTCCACCGGCGAAACCGGCTTATTGGACCAGAAGATGTTTCGGGTGATGGCGAAGGATGCCCGCTCATCGCCCCGGTAACGGTTCACAAAGGCCTTGCCGGGAGACGCGAAGATATTGTTGCGGACGAAATTGTTTTGACCATAGTGATGGAGATAGGCATAATCGCCCAGCCGATAACAGAGATTTTTCTCCAGTACAATTTCGCCGCTGCCCTCATCGGTGTAAAGCCCTCTGCTCTTGGGGCTTATCACGTCATGAATCAGGTTATTCTCGATCCGCGTACCTGGCTGATAGCCCAGGGTATAAACAGCGGCTCCATCAAGCATTTCCTCCATGACATGATGGATGTAATTGAATGCAATACGGTTGTCCCGCTGGGTAGTAGGGATCCCGGACCAGATAAAGCCGACCGAAATCCCGGTATAAGGCCAATGGCAGATCAAATTGCGGCAAACCTGCGTCTGGGGCGAAAACGCAATCCAGATAGCCACAGCGCCTTTATGTACGGTGCCGCCATGATGGATAAAATTGTGGGTGATTTCATTTCCCGACGGCGCATCGGCAGGATTGGCCCAGTCCGGATTCAGATTTTCGAGCCACTGGCCGCGTACGGCATCCTCCTGCGGATGCCATCCAACCATTACCGCGTTTCCCCCGATATCCTCAAACTCGCAGCCGAGGATTTGATTGTTTCGGCAGCCCCGGCCCATCCCCACGCCGCAGGCACCGAAATGGGTAAAACGCGCATTCTCAAAGGAACATTTCCGGGCATATATCATTTTTACCGCAACAGGGAGGGAAAACGCCGGTTTTTTCTGATATTCGGGGCCATGCAGACAGGCCTGAATAGAACGGTAGCCAAAATCGGGAAGATTCCAATCCGTATGCGCCAGTTCCAATCCCACAAATTGAAGCCCCAGCACCGGCTGCCCGCTGGTTCCCTCGATCTCCAACAGCGTTTCCAGCCTGGGCACAATGAACTCCATTGTCCGCGGATCTTCCCCCGCACGGGCCTGGTAATAAACCACGCCGTTTTTTTGATCGAGAAACCACTCGCCCGGTTCATCGAGAAATTCCCTGGCATGCTCCAAAAATACCGTGCGTCCTTTTTTCACGCGGTTAGGATGGCCTGCGCTATCGGGTGAATCCCGCGTCACAATTTGCTCCCCATGAATCCCCTCCACCAGAACGCGCGATAAACACCAGCTTCGATAAAAGACGGCTTCCGTATCCTGCTCCGGCTGAACGGCCGGGATTGTCTGATCCACCGAGTATGTACGAGAGTCTTTCTCTATCCCTTTTACCGTAAGCAGATGCCCGGCGTTGGGAAACCGGGCCCGGGTCAATCGCTTGCCATTCGCGAATACATCCCGAAACCGCCGCTGACCGGTCTTATCTTGCGGCAGTTCCGCGTGCCAGAGATGATTCTCGCCCTCTTTCCAGCCTTCGATGCGCCGACCGCCGCTGAGAACGACCTTCTCCCCCGGCCGGGCGGTGTAGGTAATCGAATGTTTTTGTGTGCCTGAATCCTCCACCCCAAACCGGAGGGCGTGTTCCAGAATATATTCGCCGCCGCAAATCCAAACCGTGATATTCCGTTTTAAGCCTGTGCGGATTTCCTCCCGTACCGCGTCCTGAGCCCGTGAAATGGTGGCGAATGGCTGTTCCGCGGAACCGGCTGAAGCATCGGAACCGGTTGTCGATACAAAATAATCCCCCGTGGAGACGCTCTCTGCCGCTTGTCCTCCCGCCGTCATAACTATTCCAAATAACAAACCCAATATCAGAATTTCGCGACAACGCATGATCCAAATCTCCAATACAACTTCGAAATCCGCGTTTCCCAATCCCCGTGGTTAGCCATTCTATCGGCTTCCAGCGAACTTCCCAGCATTTTCCCGTCCGGCTGAAAATCTCTCTGTCGATCCCGTCACAGAATGAAAAATATACTTGATCTTAGTCCAACGCCCGCCTATGGTTATAATGGCTTTACATTCGCAAGGAGTGTTTCGAACATGGTGAAAGTCAGTATTATTCGTCTTCTTTTCCTTTTCGCCGTGCCGGCATATGCCCAAGAAACAGCCGTTCCGACA
Organism: uncultured Pirellulales bacterium; assembly: GCA_964582655.1. Taxonomy (GTDB): domain Bacteria; phylum Planctomycetota; class Phycisphaerae; order Sedimentisphaerales; family SM23-30; genus CAZOTP01. Next base: position 8,143 of record CAZOTP010000092.1, read on the forward strand.
ACCGAACCTTCCGAGCCGACAAAAGCATCCGCGTCAACGGAGAAGTCCTGGAAAGAGAAACTTGCCGAAACGGCGGGAAACCTCTTTCTCGGATCGGAAAAAGGGGCGATCTTTTACGCATTCGATATCCTCACTCCTCCGAATGAAAAAATCACTCTTACCGCCCGCCTGCAGCGTGTGAAAATGCTTCAAGGCGTCCCCAACATCACCATCGGTTTTTTCGAAGACACCAGGCTCATCGGCTATGCCACTACCGATGAGGAAGGAATTGCCCGGTTTGAATGGACACCGCCCGAAATCCGCGACTATAAACTGGTTGCCCAGATCGTGGACCTGCATGGAAACGAAGAAGAGGAACTGTTCGATCTTGCCCCGGTTCCCCTCCTGGTCGCGGTCCGGCAAAAGGAAACCCCCTTCGTGGTAATCGATCTGGATCATACCGTTGTCGAATCCAGCTTTCTCCAGGTCCTGCTTGCCCGCGCCACCCCCATGCCGGATTCGGTCGATGTGACCCACCGGCTTGCCAAGCAGTACACCATAATCTATCTCACCCACCGGCCGGACCTGATGACCGAACGCAGCAAATCGTGGCTGATTAAGTACGGCTACCCCGCCGGCCCCCTCGTCGTCAGCAAACTCAGTCAGGCGGTGGGCTCCAGCGGAAAGTTCAAAACCGCCCGCATCGCGGAACTCCAGACAATCTGGCCCAACATCAAAATCGGAATCGGGGACAAGCTTTCCGACGCCCAGGCGTATGTCGATAACGGCATGACCGCCTACCTGATCCCTTATTACAAGCGCGAAGCGGATGATATGGAAGACATGGCGGAAGACATTGAAAAACTCCGCGGGGAAGGACGGCTCCACGTAGTTTCCGGCTGGAAGCAGATCGAGAAAGGATTTTTCGAAAACCAGAAATTCCCCCCCCAATCTTTTGCCGATCAGCTCCGCAAGGACGCCAAACATCTGCAATCTTCGAAAAAGAAAAAAGACGATTGAAGCCTCCTGTTCCGTCCGATACAATCCGCTTTCGTGACCCGTATATAACCCCCAGGGCGGGGATTTTTCCCCGCGAATGATTCGTCAATAACGCAAAGGATATTGTATGTCATTACTCGTGACCGGCTCCATTGGAATTGACACCGTGAAAACCCCCTTCGGCGTAAGCGAAGAGTGTTTGGGGGGGTCGGCAGTTTATTTCAGCATGGCCGCCTCCTTTTTCACTCCCATCCGATTCGTGGGCGTCATCGGCGGTGATTGTCCCTTTGATCTTCATGCCGTATTTCAAAACCGCTCTGTCGATCTGGCGGGGCTGGAAGTCCGACCGGGCAGCAAGACCTTCCGCTGGCACGGCAGCTATCAGGGGGCGATGAATGAAGCCAACACCGATGCCGTGGAACTGAATGTTCTGGCCGAAGCGCCGCCGAAAATCCCGGCGGCCTTTCAGGACTCTCCATGCGTGTTTCTGGCCAATACCGCGCCAAATCTGCAAATCCAGTTTCTGGAGTCCCTTCGGTCCCCCCGGCTCATCGTGGCCGACACCATGAACCTGTGGATTCACAATGCGCGAGCCGACCTGGATCGGCTTCTCCAAAACATCACAGGGCTGGTTGTCAACGAAGGCGAAGCGTTCCTGCTCACACAGAAGCCCAATCTCGTCGCCGCCGCCAAGGCAATCATTCGAATGGGCCCGAAATTCGTCGTTATCAAAAAAGGGGAACATGGAACGCTCTTAATGACGGCTGACCATGACATTTTTGCCCTCCCGGCGTTCCCCACGGATCGCGTGGTCGATCCCACCGGGGCGGGGGATTCCTTTGCCGGCGGGATGATGGGATGCCTGGCGGCCCAAACGGATTTCAGCCTTGGAGCCCTGAAACGAGCCATTGCCTATGGCACCTGCACGGCGTCCCTGGTGATCGAAGATTTTTCTCTCAACCGCTGGAATTCCGCCTCACGTTCGGATATTGACACCCGTTACCAGCAGATCCGTTCCATGATGCAATTTGAGTAAAGGTAAACCATGCCCCTGCAAACGCTTCCTACGACACTGCCCGGCGTCATGCTTTTTCAGCCTGCCGTTTTTCCGGATGACCGGGGATTTTTTCTGGAAACCTTCAACCGGAAAAATTATGCCGTCCTGGGACTGGATCGCTCGTTCCCGCAGGATAATCATTCCTTCTCCAAACGCGGCGTTTTGCGGGGACTCCATTACCAGTTGAAACATCCGCAGGGGAAGCTGCTCTACGTTGTGCAAGGCGAAATTTTCGACGTCGCCGCGGATATCCGGCAAGGCTCCCCCACTTTTGGTCAATGGTTCGGGGCCACCCTCACGGCGGAAAACAAACAGCAGCTTTTCGTTCCGGAAGGCTTTGCCCACGGATTCTGCGTTCTCTCCGAAACAGCTCACGTTTTATACAAATGCACCGATATCTTCACTCCGGGAGACGATTATGGAATTCTATGGTCTGATCCCCGGATTCATATTCGCTGGCCCATTTCTGCCCCACTTTTGTCCACGAAAGACGCCCAAAATCCCACGCTGGAGCAAATTCCAAAACACCTTCTGCCTGTTTACACAGCGTGAAATAGAGGATTTGCAGCAAAGAGTTTCATCCCAGGCGCTTCACAAGAATCGAATCCAGTGTCGCGGCCGCCGCAACGGCTCCCGCGCCAATCCACCACCATAGCCGGCTCCCCTTCCCCCGAATCGGCAATGTTGATTTTTGATTCTTCCTCCGGAAAACCGCCAGAAGCTTCCGCTCGGAACGCCCCGGCTGATACAATCCATAATGCCGAACCGACTCCACAATCTGGGCCATCAGTAAATTGGCCCGGAACAATCCGATTCCCCAATCGTTTGCCATCTTCAGCAATTCCTCCCGACTGCTGAAGCGAATCAGATCCCCTTCCAGCCGATACAGCACTTCCCGGCAAAACCGGTCCTCCGCTTGGCCATCTCCCGGATCCGGCATAGAGGCATACGCCGCATATCCGGTCCCGCCAAAATAGGGCCTCGCATCTTTCACCTCCGACCGGATCGCAGGCCTGGAAAAACCTCCCGAAATCCCCGAACGTTCCCCCCGATCGCGAATGACACTCTTTATATCTTCGGGATGCGCAGAATCCCGGCGATGTGTGGTTTGGGAAATACGCTTGGGATTCTCTCGATCTCTCTGGCCCCCAG
>CAZOTP010000093.1:0-11329 GCA_964582655.1 uncultured Pirellulales bacterium
ACGGACCCGAGAAGCCTTTTTTTGGACGGGCAACTCCCTGATCAAGGTTCTCCGTGAGACTATGTTTCAACGATCCACATAGATCCATTTCAGGGGGTGCAGGTCCCGGGCATTGGGGTAGATTCCCTTTACATTGTCTCTATACGCCAGAAGATTCACATAATAAAACAGGGGAAGAATCGGAGCCTCCTGATGCAGGAGAAGGCTCTCCGCCTGGGATAATAATTCATTTCTCCGCGTACTTTGAGTGGTACGGCTTGCCTTCTGGATCAGACCGTCATACGCTGGGGAGGAAAATTTAAATTTATTATTTCCATTTCCCGTGGTCATCATATCCAGAAATGTCGTTGGATCCATATAGTCCCCATACCAACTGGAGCGGCAAACCATAAAATGCTGCATTTTCCGATCTTCTTCAAAACTCTTGAGTTCCTTTCCGCGCAACAGTGTGTGAACGCGCAGAGTTTGTTCCCACATATGAGCCACCGCTTCCGCAGTGGATTCATGGCCGCCGCCGGTGTTAAATAGAAGTTCAATGGCAGGCAGGCCTTGACCATCAGGAAATCCTGCTTCCGCCAGCAATCGGCGAGCTTCCTCCGGATTGTAGGCCGGTCCGGCGGGGCAGGAATACCCGGAAATTGTATCCGGGGGGATATAATTCCATGCCGGTTGGCCGAATTTTCGTACATTCTCCACCAGAGACTTCTTGTCCACGGCCAACGAAAACGCCAACCGTACTCTGGCGTCGGAAAACGGATTTGGACTTCCATCCCAAAAAAGAGGAGAGCAGTTAAAACCAAGAAAATAGACTCCAAACGCCGAACAAGAATGAATGTCTTTGCGAGTTCCGCATTGTTCCATCTGTATCAAAGAAGGTGCAAAATCCAGACGGGTCAACAGATCGATCCAGTCCACGTCGCCTCGCTCGTAGAGAAGAAACGAGGTAGAGGGGGACGCCACCAGGGGAATGAGAATCGTATTGTTTCGAACCCGATCCCGATCCCAGTAAAACGGATTTTTCTCCATTACCAAATGTCGTTTGAATTTCCATTCCTTCAGCCGATAGGGACCGTTGCTGATCAGACCGGGATACCCGTTTTTGCGGCAATCCGGCTTAACCCACTGGGGATCATGCAGCCAGAGCGTTGCATCGCGGGCGGCGGGATCTTCCGACAATCGAAGCTTTTCCAGCGAGGAGCTGTGGATGGGCATAAACGTGGCAAATGACATCAAATCCAGAAAATACGCCAGGGGCTGCACCAGGGTGACTTGCAAATGATGTTCATCTATCGCCTGAATCCCCACCTTTTCAAATTCCCGGTCCATCCGGTTCCGATGTTCCATTCGAAACCGATTGGCAATATCGCTCCAATCCGACGGATCGGGATCCGGCGGAATGATCTTCCAATGAACCAGGAATTCATGCTGTGACGAGGAAATTTCCTTTTTCTCGGACAAATCCCGAAGCAGGCTCAGGACCTGAACGGCCTCATTTCGCCAGTCGAAGTAGGATTTCGCCCCTTGGATGGTATCTGTAATGAGAAACGAATATTCTCCCGCCGAACCCGGTTCAATCGCCCGTCGCCATCCATAGATAAAATCTTGCGCGGTAACCGGGTCTCCGTTGGACCATTTGGCATCGGGTCGCAGGGTGAACAGATACGTTCGTCCGTCGGGGCTGATCTGCGGGGGGAGATAGCAGACGCCTTCGATTGGTTCGGTGCTTTGGGGATCATAGGTTGTCAATCCCTCCCATAACCCCATGGCTATGTAAATCTCGTAATTCGATGTGATCTGGGAGGGATCAATCGTTTTCCAGGAATCTGGAATGGCATAGGTCAAATCAGCTCTCGGTCCGGACGACGTCGGCCAGAATACCGCCGTTCCGATAAACGGAATAGCGAGAAAAATCCAGGGCCAAAAAATCCGTTTCATACCGGAGTCAATTTTTTCTTTCTTCGATTTTCAGGATATTGGCTTGCGCATTTCGGATGTTGTTTGCCTGTTCAATTAAATTCGCAGGCGGATCCGGAATGGGAGCGAACAACGGGGGACCACTTTCCTGGGTCTCCGAGAATTTAAAGGCGCGATTCAAAATTCCCGCAGGACCAAACAGCAGTTCATATACCCGGTCCAGATCCCGGTTTGGACTAGAGATCATTTTTTGAAAACGTCCGCCACCGGCGGCAATCTCCGGCGCTTTCTGGCTAACCGCCCGGCCCAGGATGATCTCCGCCTCGATTAAAAACGTCTGCAATTGCGTCTGGCTGTCGCTGGAAAGGACGTTCAGGACTTGCCCCTTCTCATCTTTTTGCTGGGTTCCCTTGGCATAGCGATAAAACGCCGCCGCATAGAGTTCTCCCGCGGATTTGACCAGCTCTTTCTGGGCGGTCTCGTTATTCTGCTCCTGCAAGGCGGGATTGTTCAGCAGATTGAACGCCAGGGCATATAAATCCAGATCAACCAGTTCCTCCTGCACGGTCCAGTCGGTGTATAAGACAAGCCGTTTTGCCATGGCCTTTTTGAGAACCTCAATCGCTTTGACAGGATCGGCCGCCGCCGCGCTGTAGGCAATCTGGCGGATGACTTCTGGAGTATTTTCTTTATCAAGAATGGAAAGAAGCTTTCCAATCAGAGTATCCGTTTTTTCCTTGCCCTGTTCCCCCTGAAAATATCGGATCATACCCGGCCTTTCCAATCCCCGTATCGCCTGATAACGAATCAGGGGATCCTCGTGTCCGGCCAGCCCCAGCAGAGTATCCAAAACCAGCGGATTATCCGTATTGGATACGATCGCGACTGTACTGCGGCGGAGCTGATCGGCAAGATCCTGGTTCTCCTTGCCCGCCGCGTGTTTCATGGCAACGGCCGACATGTCATTGACCGCCTGGGCATAGGTGTCGGAATATTTCTGGACGGTTTCGGCGCTGGTTCTGTTTTTTGCCGAAGCCGACTGGATCAGATTTTGAACCGCCTGCTGAAACGATGCGCTGAAAGATTGCTCTGCCATGATCGCGGTAAACTGTTCTTTGACATATTGCCCGAGAGTCTGTAAATCGGTTTCGCTGAGAATATTCTTATTCTGGATATCATTGATTTGCGCAGAGGTAATCAGCTGGCCTTGTGAATATCGGGTGACGCCTGTGATTGTGCACAATCCCAGAATAGCAAGTGACGTCCAGTGCAGCGGGTTTCGTTTCATCCTTGGTACTCCGCAAAAAAGGTTGTTGTTCCGTCGGGGCGGACAGTATTTTTCCTTTGTATCCTTATTCATTCATTCCCCGGGCAGGGGGGATTATTCTCTGTTCACCTTACCCGCCCGGTTCTTCCCTGTCAAGCCAATTCCGTCCTTGACTGCCAAATGGGAAGAGAGTATAACACACCTTTGGTAAAGCAGTTGTGATGAATTCAGCCGCCGCGATGCCTCCGATGGTTCCGGGGATTTCATGGCGGAGGAAACCCTGACACAAGGAGCGTCTCATGCCTGTAGCCTATGAACAAGTCGCAGATGTCCTGCACGACCTCAAGGCCCGGATTTTAACCATCCGGGACTCTCTTTGACCTCCCCGCCAAAAAACTCCAGCTCGAGCAATTGGAAGGCAAAATGGGACAGCCCGGCTTCTGGGACAACCCGGAAACCTCCCAGAAGACCGTTTCCGAACTGAAATCCCTTAAAGCCATCATAACCCCCATTGACCAGGCCCTTCATCAGACCGAGGAACTGGAACTTCTGTGGGAAATGGCCGGTCAGGAAAATGACGAAAAAACCCGTCAGGAAGTCGCTTCCGGGCTGGATATTCTGATCCCGGCGGTGGAAAAAATCGAGCTGGCATCCCTTTTAGACGGGAAAAATGACCCCTGCGGCTGTTTTTTCAGCATCCATGCCGGCGCCGGGGGCACGGAGAGCTGTGACTGGGCCGGAATCCTCCTTCGGATGTACACCCGTTATTTTGACCTTGTCGGCTACACCTATGAACAGGTTTCCATTACCCCCGGTGAAGAAGCCGGCCTCCGCTCGATTACCCTGCGGGTAACCGGTCCCTACGCTTTTGGCTACCTCTCCTGCGAAGCGGGCGTGCACCGGCTGGTACGGATCAGTCCCTTCGACGCCAACAAGCGGAGGCACACCAGCTTCGCCGCCGGCGATGTTCTGCCCGATCTGGGGGATGCCGCCGACGTGGAAATTAACCCTGACGATCTGGAATTGGAGCTCTACCGAAAAGCCAGCGGTGCAGGCGGCCAGAACGTTAATAAGGTTGCTTCCGCCGTTCGGCTGAAACATAAACCCAGCGGCATTGTGATTGACTGCGTTTCGGAGCGGAGCCAGCATCAGAATCGCGCCCTGGCCATGGCTCTACTCAAAGCCAAACTGGAACAGATTGAACAAAAGAAGCGGGACGATGAAATCTCCAAACTCTATGGCGAAAAGGGGGAAATCGCCTGGGGAAACCAGATCCGCAGTTATGTCATGCAGCCCTACCAGATGATTAAAGACCACCGCACCGATTATCAGGTTGGAAATCCCCAGCCGGTACTGGATGGGCATCTGGATGAGTTTATTTCGGCATATCTTCGATTCCGTGCTGCAAAAAAACACGCTAATCCATCCCCATAAGTCGAAAGGCCCGGTATGAAATCAATATTCTGGCCGGCATTGGTATTCCTGGTCGTCAATTTAACTTTCCTGCAATCGGCTGAACCTGCGGTTCTCGCCGCGTTGCCCGCCGATTGGCAGAAAGAATGGAATAGTCCTCCGGTTGAATGCCGTCCCTTGCAAATTGTCCATGGTTATCTGGAGGGGATCGCCAATCCGCAGAGCATGGAAGTGCTCAAGCAAATCGGACTTGGCGGCATCGTCTGCAATGTCAGCTTTGATCAGTATATGACCTCCGAGCCGCACTGGCAAACGCTCATTCAGTCTGTGGAAGCCTGCCGGCAGGCAGGCCTTCGCGTCTGGATTTACGATGAAGACGGTTATCCCAGTGCAACTGCGGGAGGATTGGTTCTGAAGACCAATCCCGCATTTGAGGCGCAGGCGCTGGCCTACGATCCTTCACAATCCGATCTATTCATCGTTCGTCCCTCCTACGAGTTTACACATGCCAGCAACAACGTCTGTGCGGCTCGGCGTTATGCCAACCTCATCGAGGCCGCCGCGATGCAGTGTTTTATCAAAAAAACCCATCAGGCCTATTGGCAGCGGCTCGAACCGTATTTCGGCAATACCATCGAGGCGTTTTTCACCGATGAACCGTCTCTGATGACGGTCCATAGCGGCCTGCTTCCGGAAGAAATTCGAAAAAACGTACGCGTGGTCGATCCCATAGATCCAAATATAAAAGCGATGCCTTCAGTTGCCTGGGCCGCCGATCTCCCGGAACAGTACAAAAAGCGATACAACCAGGACCTGCTGGCGGTTCGTAAAAGTCTGTTTGAAGGCAATACTCCCGAAGATCGGATGGTTCGACGCCAGTTCTGGCAGTTGATCGCAGACCTAACCGCGGACCGGTATTTCGGGCAGATCCAGGATTGGTGCAAACCGCATCATGTGGCTTCTTCGGGACATCCCCTTCGCGAGGAGTCCCTGGTTCATCATGTTCCGGAGTATGGCAATCTGCTCGCTTGTCTAATGCGGATGGATATTCCCGGTTTGGACCTCTTGACTTCAGATCCCGGACGAGTGATGAGGGATAAATGGCTGACCGCCGCTATGCCGTTATCCGCGGCGCTCTTCAATGGCGGGCGGAAAGTCATGACCGAAGTCAGCCATTTTGAAGGAACATTGAGCGGCGGAACTCCCGCGACTCTTCCCCAGCGGCAGGCGACCGCCGCCTGGCAAGCCGCTTTTGGCGTAACCGAATTTACCCTCTATTATCATTACCGAGCCGCCATGCAGGATCCGCCCGCCGATGCGCCGAATGAATTCACCTGGCAGCAGAACAAAGCGTATTACGATTATGTCGGCCGTCTGAATGCAATCCTTCGTCCCGCTAAACCTGTTCCCGCGGCCTTGCTGTATTATCCCATCTATGACCTGTGGGCACAGTATCTCCCCACAGGTGAACGGCTCAGCGATGAAACCCAGTCTGACGCGGTTCAGAAACTTCTGCGATGTTTCCGCGAGCTTGGCCGCCATTTGACAAAAAATCAAATTCCGCTTGCTCTGGCGGATCACAATCTCCTGGCGAAAGCGGAAATCCGCGATCGAAAAATCTGGATTAACAACGTTCCATTTTCCTCGGTTTTCATCCCTGCCGGTGCGGAATTGCCTCCTGAAGCCGCTTTGGTTGTTCAGAAATTCCAGCAGGCCGGCGGCCTGGTCTGTCAAAATAAGGAACTTCCTGAAATTGACTTCGCCCCCTTTGCCAAAGCATCGAACCTGCCCCGCCTGCAGCCCGCCGCGGAAAATATTATTCTGGGCCGTTTTCTTCGCGATCAGCGAACGATCTATCTTCTGGTAAACGTCTCCGGCCAGCCCTATGAGGGAACGATTTCCCCCACCGGTTCCTGGCTCCATGCGGACCCGGCTGACGGACAAATTGATTATTTAAAGCCTGCGGTTGCCGACGATATCCCGATCCATCTCCCCGCGTATTCCGCCAAGCTGATAACGACTTTATAATTTGAAAAGCGTACCATGCAGGTTTTTCAATGCAATCGATAGAGCGAGAGGGCCAAATCTATTATAATTTGGCTGTTGCCTCCCGGAGATCCAGCAGATACATTTGCCGGCCCTCGCCGCCGTGAACGGAATCAAAAATGGCGATGGCCCCGTCACGGCTGACCCGCGTGTGGGCATCATTTCGCCAGTCGCCGGTGTATTGCGGATGCGTATAAAAATCCCCCAGAGTCACGACCTTTCGGGTCGCCAGATGATATAAAAAGATTCGTTTCAGCCTGGTTTTTGGGTCTGGGCTGGTATCGTTAATGATCCACTCCCCGCCTGGCACATGGGTAAAATGCTGCGATCGGTTGAACACCTCCGGATTCACCGGCTCTACATGGTTGGCTCGATCCTCGAACTGATACAGCGTAAATCCATGGGATTTCTGATGGGATTCAGCAATCAGATGCTTCGTCCCTCGCCAAATGAAATGCGATGTCTTGCCGTTCTTGTCAACGATGTAAATATCCTTTCCTTCCGGCGTTGCCGTCAACATACGGCATTTGCGTTTCCCATTGGGATATTTCCAGAGATGGAGAAAGACAAACCGGCTCCCGTCCGGATTGAACTCCAGGTGATTAAAATAATGTTTGGCATATGGATCCGGATCCGGAATCGTGCCCAGTTTGGAAATCTGCCCGATGGTAATAATCAAATCCTTTTTCCCCGTCTCCAGATCCAGTTTATAGATACCGGAATCTTCTGGAGCGACCAAATCGCGATAACGATCCGGCACACCGCAATATCCGCAGCACGGTCTCAAGTCATGCAGCCGCTCGAAATCCAGCGTCAGGGCCGTTTTTCCATCCGGGCTGACATAGTAAATCGGGTGTTCCACCGTCCGTTTCTTCCCTGTTTTTACATCCAGAATATGGCATACAAACCGGCCTTTTTGCCGGTCGTTCCACAGGATTTCGCTCGAAGTCCCCGGCCGCCACTGGAGCATGCACCCCTGCTGCCAGGACCAGGATTTACTTTCCCCAACCTCGATCCAACGGTCTCCGTCCTCCAGATCGATCATCCCGATTTTGACCACGTCGTCAGCCGTTGGATTACGAAAGTCAAACGAGGTTTCCATCCCCAGCGCAAACCGTCCCGTCGGATCGGTTTGAAACTTATCGTAATAGCCAAACCAGTGAAAATTCGGCCCCCGCGTGATCGACCGGATCGGGACAAAGCACTCCGATTTTCCTGCCGCGGCGGGGAGGGGGCCTGCCTTCGCGGTCCCTGTAAATAAGGTTTCGTTCATACCCGCCGCAAACAGTCCGCTTCCAATCATCCCCGCCGACTGAAGCCATTGCCTCCGGCCGATTCGGTTGTCTGTGTTCCAATTCGAAGTATCCATGCTATCTTGTCCTCAACTTGTCTCCTAGATAGTATTGGAATACTATACGTTAGAAAATTTATAGAAAAAGGACAATTTCGTGATTCAAATCACTTTTTAAAACGGCAAAACAATAAACGTCCCCGTTTACGGATAATTTCTTCTGTTTTCGCTTCCTTTTTGGGAATAATCGGAATAACATTCAGGTATGATAAAGATCATAATTCCATCAATTCTTGGCTTCCTGGCATTATCAGCGGGTCTATTATGCGGCGAGGATCCCCCGCTGAATCGACAGGCCGAAATCCGTCACTATGTCTCTGAGTGGGGGACATTGTTTTACGCCCAGGGAGGCATTGTCATCGATGGCACAGCCTATTTTACCGCCTCCGGATATGATCGGCGGGGGCCGGATGTCACTCCGCTGCGGGAGAAATCCGCCAAATTTCCTTTTGTTATCGCGTTTGACGTGAATACCTTCCGGAAAGTCCGGACCTATCCCTTCGAAGACACCTACGACAGCACGCCTCTGGTTGTCAAAAATGCAAAAGGGCGCTGGTTGGTCATCGCCCATGAATATAAAATGGAACGAACTGTCGCCAGGGATCGCGATACCGCTGAAGTCGTCTGGATTTCTCCCGCCAAACAGCCCGGACGATATTTTTTCGGCTATTCCTGGTATAAACTCCACGATGGCAGCACTCTCATCCTCGCCCCCAGTAAAAACGGTCTGCACGCCATTTCCAGCGAAGATGGCGCCGTCATCTGGCATGTCGAACGATCCAGTAAGGGGGGGGTAACGCCCTGCGTCGATCAGAAAAACGCCCTGGTCTATTATCAGTGCGACGGCGAATTTCTCAAAATTAGCGCCCTGGACGGGAACCTTCTCCAGTCCGTGAAAGTCCCTCCGCCCAATGCGACCGTTTCCTGGAATACCGTGCTGGTCAACGATTCACACGGCTATTTCCTCGCGACCTACTGGTTCGACCATAAAAAAAGGGAATGGAACGCTGGTCTGCGGGTTTACGATCAGGATCTCAACCTGGTTTGGGAAAAAACGGGACTGCCGCTTTGCAAAAAGAATACCCTCACCTATGTCGATGGCAAACTCATCACCGGCTGCGGCAACTGGTGGAGCGACAACTACCCCGGCAAAGAAGCCCACGCTGGCGCGGAGTGGAAATATATCCCCGCTTATTCCATAAAAACGGGCGAATTGCTCTGGAAATGCGATTTATCCGAATATGAGCTTCACGCCGTGAACAACGCCCCCTATTTCAACGGCTTCCTTTATGCCGAATGCGCCTCGCCCGACCGGGAAGACGCTTCCAGTAAAATCTTTAAAATTAACGCCCATACCGGCAAACTCGTCGAAGTATTCGAATACCAGTGTCCTGTGAACTCCTGTGCCCAGTGCATAATCTCTGGAGGCAGACTCTACAGCGGCAGCCTTCGCCAGGATAGAACCGCGATTATTGAACTTGCCAAAGGCAGTGCCTACGAATGGCAATCCGCTTTCGGCGATCCCCAGACCAACACCTATGCCGTTCCCGATGAAATCGGCGTAGAATCGGTTCCCATGCGGGAATTGGGACCGGATTGTACCCGCGGAAAATCCTTTACCACCGTTTCCCCTGCCTCTTCCGCTCCCTCACCCTCGAATAAAAAATGATTTGATGACCTGCACTCATGGATCGGAGTATAAACGCATGAATCCCATGGAACGAAGAGTATTTCTCAAAAGTTCAATCGCCGGCGCCGCCTGCCTGCTCAATTCCTCCCTCCCTGCAAGCGCCGCCGAGCAACCTGCGACATCCTCACTCCCCGCTCTGCCTCTTGCCCCGGATTATAGCTACACAAAAGCGTTTTTCGAAAAAATCAAACGGAAACACCTGGAAGACGCGGTTCGCCTTGCCGCCGACTGGCTGGCTGATACCGCCATGATCCAGACTGAAACCCTGCCCCCCGACACCTATAACGACAAAGAATATCCCTATACGAATTTCAAAGGCTGCGTCCGCGATACTTTCAGCCCCTTCCGAAGCCGAAATCCAAAACTGCCCGCCCCTTCGTGGCAGCTTTTCGGCTCGGTCTGGCACACCGGACAGGCCGCCAAAGCTCTCACTCTCGCCGCGAAATACTTCAAGAACGATCACTATCTCGACCAGGCCAAACTCGCCATCGGATTCATTCGAGACAAGCAAGTCACGGATAAAAAGGATCCCAACTTCGGCTGCATCTGGGCCTTTGAAGATACCTCGGAAGCCTTGAATACTTCCGCCATCCTCGAAGCCTGTGACGGGCTCTACCACCTTTCTGAACACACCGGCGATCTGCGATACCGCCAATGGGCGATAGACGCCGTGACCTGGGTTGTCAAAACGCTCTATATGAACAACGGTCTGTTCTGCGACGGATTTCACTACCGTACGCGAGAACGTTATGTTCTGGAAAAATTAACCAAAGATAGCAAAGACGGCGTTGTCGGCCGGCCGCTGATCGACGACGGGATTCTTTATAAAACATGGCTTTACACACAAAACGACCTTTTCAAAAACACCTTTCTCCAGATTGCCGACAAACTGCTGGAGACGGAGGCCCCTGCGGGAAACTGGATGGCCTTTCAGCCCTGCAAATGGAAGCTGCGTTCCATCCACGTCCGCCAGGCCTTCTGGTGGGGACGTCCCCTCCGCATGGCTTATGCCCTTACCGGGCAGCAGAAATACCTTGACGCTTTCAACCGGGCTGTGGACTGGTATATTAAAACCTTCAATCGGGATGGGGGGATTACCAATCCGTCTTTCGACGATTCACATCCCAAGCCCACCTTCAATACGGCTACCTCCGGAACCAGTGCCGCCGCCCTGATGCTCCGCGATCAGTGCGCGGAACTGGGTAATACGAAAAATCTCGACTGGCTTATCACCTGCATGAACTACATCCTGTCCCTGCAAATTACTAAAACCGCCGTTCCTGCCCTGAAAGGAGCCATCATCGAAAGCATCATGCCTCCCGATGGCTCTGATACCTGTCCCTACTGGGTCCGCGACGTCGCTACGACGTTCTTTATCACAGCCGCATCCTTCATTCTGCTCGATTATAGAAATCTGAACGGCAAAACGGGAAATCCCGCTTCGTAAGCGAAAGAGGCTTGGGATTCTGATTTTCGAAGGGGTGTTTTTTTTGCGACCGTGGAGAACGCGGAAAAGATTCGACAGGCAAATCAATTGCATGAAATCGCCGGTTTTGACAGCAAATCCGCGATAATCCGGGCAACCTGTTCGGCTTATCTTCTTGCCGGCGTCATAGCCCCGCGCCCCCCTTTTTCCACGGTCTTGACC